>JAJEDS010000377.1 GCA_022821365.1 Dehalococcoidia bacterium
GGGCTGCCCCCACAATCTCTGTTTGCGATTCCTGCCGGAAGAGATGCCGGACTCGAAGCCAATGAGCTATTTTAGTTCAACCGCTGCCCGGGGCCGCTGTTGGCATACCAGTCAAACCCCTGGGGTTCAACCCGGACGCAGACGTACTTGGGCGCGGTGTATTCGTGAATGAAGTCGAAGCTGCCCTCTCGCCCGTACCCGCTGTCCTTGAAGCCGCCCCAGGGTATGCCGGGATGCAGCCGGTGGTGGTCGTTGATCCAAACTATTCCCGCTTCCACTTCGCCGGCCACCCGGTGGGCTCGGGCCACGTCCCGTGTCCAGATGGAGCATCCCAGCCCGTAAGGAATATCGTTGGCGATGGCAACGGCTTCCTCCTCGGTGTCAAAGGGAATGACGCACACCACCGGCCCGAATATCTCCTCTTGTGCCACCGTCATCTGAGGACGCACGTCGGCCAGTATGGTAGGTTCGATAAAGTAGCCGTTGGCGAATTCGGCGCCCCATGGGTGCTTTCCGCCGTGGGCAACGCTCGCCCCCTCTTCCTTAGCGGTCTTCACATAGTTGAGGATACGGTCGTAAGCGGGCTTGGAGACCACGGGCCCCATTTGCGTTTCAAACTCTGTGGGGTCGCCCAGGCGAATGGTCGCAACCTTCGCCGAAAGCTGCTCCACGAATCTGTCGTAAATGGAACTGTGCACCACGGCCCGGGAACCCTGGATGCAGGTCTGCCCGGAGGCGACAAAGGAGGCAAAGGCGCAGCCATTAACGGCGTCCTCCAGGTTGGCGTCGGGAAAGACGATTACCGGCGCCTTTCCGCCCAGCTCCGCCTGGAAGGGAGTCAGGTTGCGGCCCACTACCTCGCCGACGGCGCGGCCCGTTTCCGTCCCTCCCGTCAAGTCCAGCTTGCCCAGGCGGCAGTCTCCCGCCAGGGCCTTGCCGGCGGTGGGGCCAAAGCCGTTAACTATGTTAAGGACGCCTGGCGGCAGCCCTGCTTCCAGCGCAATATTGCCGATTTCGGTGGGGGTCAACGGCGCCCACTCTGAGGGCTTCAGGACCACCACGCAGCCCGCGGCCAGGGCCGGCGCCAGTTTCTTGGAAGCAATCATCAGCGGGTGGTTCCAGGGAGTCAGTTGTCCCACCACTCCCAGCGGCACTCGCACCGTGTAGTTAAGGTGACCCCGGTCGGTGGGGACGGTGGAACCCTGGATTTTATCGCAGAACCCGGCGAAGTACCGGAAATAGCTGGCCACCACCAGCATCTGCGAGGAAGTTTCCGATATGGGCCGGCCGTTGGAGATGGACTCCATCCGGCCCAGTTCCATCCGCCGCTCCTCCACAATGTCGGCTATGCGCCACAGTATCTTTCCCCTTTCGGAATCCGGCATGGTAGACCAGGGACCGTGCTTGAATGCCCGCTCGCCGCTGGCCACCGCCTCGGCCACGTCCGATTCTCCCGCATTGGCCATGCGCGCCACTGTCTCACCGGTCGCCGGGTTTTCAACGTCAAAGTAGTCACCGCTGCCGGCGGGTTTCCACTCGCCGTCAATCAGCAGGTCGTATTGCAGGGTCTGGGTTTGGGTCATGGGTTTCCCTCTCCAACTTACATGGATACGCAGGATGGACAGGATTTCTTTGTACTATCCAGAAAATCCTGTCCATCCATGTTTGCATTCGTCAATCATCCCCGACCGCCACCGGTTCCGGCTTCTTGACCTGCTTCCGGGTCGCCTTCTTGGCGGCCTTCTTCGGCTTTTCCGGTTCGGCCGTTACCACTTCTTCTACCGAAGTAACGGCAGGCGCCACTACCAGCGGCGCCCTCCCGTCAGCCTCCAAAAGAGGCTTCAGGTACCGGCCCGTGTGGGACTCTGGGCGCTGGGCGAGCATTTCCGGCGTTCCGGTGGCAATCAACTGGCCGCCCCGGTCGCCCGCGCCGGGTCCCAGGTCAATAATCCAGTCCGCATTCTTGATCAGGTCAAGGTTGTGCTCAATCAGGACTATGGTGTTGCGGTTGTCCACCAGGCGGTGCAGCACCCGCAGCAGGGCGGCGCAGTCCTCGAATGACAGGCCCGTGGTGGGTTCGTCCATCAGGTACAGGGTCTTTCCGGTGGCCCGCTTGGCCAGTTCCGTGGCCAGCTTCACCCGCTGGGCCTCGCCTCCCGACAGGGTGGTGGCCGGCTGGCCCAGCCGGATGTACCCCAGGCCCACGTCTCGCAGCGTCTCCAGCTTGGGTCGGATGCGCGGGAAGTTGTAGAAGAACTCCAGGGCAGTATCCACCGTCATATCCAGCACGTCGGCGATGCTCTTGTCCCGCAGGGTTACCTCCATGGCCTCCCGGTTATAGCGGCGGCCGTGGCAGATGTCGCAGGGGACGGTAACATCCGGCAGGAACTGCATCTCGATCTGGTTATAGCCCTCGCCCTGGCAGGCCTCGCAGCGGCCACCTTTGACGTTGAAGGAGAACCGGCCCGGCTTGTAGCCCCGCACTCGCGCTTCGGGGAGCGATGCGAACAACTCCCGGATGGGCGTGAAAGCCCCGGTATAGGTGGCCGGATTGCTGCGGGGCGTCCGTCCGATGGGCGACTGGTCGATGTTGACCACCTTGTCAATGTGCTCGATGCCGGTAACGTCGTCGTGGTCGCCCGGGTAGTCCCTCCCCCGGTTGATTTCCTGGGCCAGGCGCTTGTAGAGAATGTCATAGGTCAGGGTGCTCTTGCCCGACCCTGACACGCCCGTAACGCAGGTCAGCATCCCCAGCGGAATGGAAACGTCCACGTCTTTGAGGTTGTTCTCCCGCGCCCCGGTAACGGTTATGTACAGGCCGTTGCCTGGACGCCGGCTTTCCGGCATTGGTATTTCCTTGTTCCCGCTCAGATACTGGCCGGTCAGGGAGCCCTTGTTCTTCATTACCTCGTGGATGTCTCCCGTAGCCACCACGTGGCCGCCGTGTTCCCCTGCCCCCGGCCCTAGGTCAACAATGAAGTCTGCGGCCCGCATCATGGCCTCGTCGTGCTCCACCACTATCACCGTATTCCCCATGTCCCGCAGGCGGGTGAGGGTGTTGATCAGACGGTGATCGTCGTGGGGATGCAGCCCCACGGTGGGTTCGTCGCACACGTACAATACCCCGGTTAGACCCGACCCTATCTGGGTAGCCAGCCTCACCCGCTGCGCCTCGCCGCCGGACAGGGTGCGGGCAGTGCGGCTCATGGTCACGTAGTCCAGGCCGATGCCATCCAGGAATTTCAAACGTCCCTCGATCTCCTTCAGGATCTGGTTGGCGATAGCCTTGTCCCGACGCGACAGCACTTCTCCCGGGTGTTCGCCTTCGGCATCCGGGTCAATGGCCCGTACCCACTCCACTCCCTGGGCGATGTTCATGGCAGTTACGTCCATGATGCTGAGGCCGCACACCTTGACCCCCAGCGCCTCGGGCTTGAGCCGCTGGCCCTTGCAGGCCTGGCAGGGGCGCGCCGTCATGTACCGCTCTATTTCCTGGCGAGTGTGGTCAGAGTCAGTTTCCCGATACCGCCGTTCCAGGTTGGGAATAACCCCCTCAAACCGCGTATCCCAACTGTAGGTGCGGCCGTTGTGGGTGCGGTGCCGGACGGTAACCTTCTTGCCCTTGACACCGTACAGGATAACCTTCAGGTGCTCCTCGTCCATGTCCTTTACCGGCACCTGGGGAGAGAAATCGTGGGCTCGGGCCACCGATTCCATCATGCTCATGTACCAGCCTGAAGATGCGCCGGTACGGTTCCAGGCCACCACCGCGCCCTCCAGCAGGGAAAGGTTCCTGTTGGGGATTACCAGGTTCGGGTCCACCTCCAGCTTGAACCCCAGACCGGTACACTGGGGGCAGGCGCCGTGGGGACTGTTAAAGCTAAATGTGCGGGGCTCAATTTCCGGCAGGCTGGTGCCGCAGCGGACGCAGGCAAACTTCTCGGAGAAGACAATCTCCTCCTCCTTCGCTCCCTCCTCCCTGGGCTGGCGCAGGACCTGCAGAACACCCTCGCCTTCCCGCAGGGCCGTCTCCACCGACTCGGAGACCCGGCTGATTTCCGTGTCGGGACGGACGATGATCCGGTCGATTACGAGTTCGATGTAGTGCCACTTCTGCTTGTCGAGGTTGAAGGCATCCGTCTCATCCAGCATCAGTATTTCGCCGTTGACCCGGATGCGGACGAACCCCGCGCGGCGGGCGGCCTCGAAAACGTCCTTGTGTTCCCCCTTCTTGCGGCGTATCTTCGGGGCAAGCAGGGTTATGCGGCTGTCTTCCGGCAGGGAAAGGACGGCGTCAACTATCTGCTGCACCGTTTGCCGTTCCACGGGACGGCCGCACTTGGAGCAGTGGGGCTTGCCCACCCGGGCGAAAAGAAGCCGCATGTAGTCGTAAATTTCGGTGACTGTACCGACGGTGGAGCGGGGGTTGTGGGAGACACCCTTCTGGTCGATGGATATGGCGGGCGACAGGCCCTCAATGTAGTCCACGTCCGGCTTGTCCATACGCCCCAGGAACTGCCGGGCATAGGCCGACAGGGATTCCACGTACCGCCGCTGTCCCTCGGCGTAAATGGTGTCGAAGGCCAGGGAGCTTTTGCCGGAACCGGAAACCCCGGTGATGACGACCAGCTTGTCGCGAGGGATCGTTACCTCAACGTTTTTTAGGTTATGCTCCCGCGCGCCCTTAACGTGGATGAACTCCTGTGGCATAGGCCCACTTCCTCGACGGAATAAGTCAAAGCCGATTTTATCACTTTAGAGGAAGTATTAGCCATGAAGGGCAACCGCGCCGCCCGGGCCAATCCTCTGTCAGCCTTGGACATAGCCCATCGTTGGCGCAGAGGCGAAGACCTCCAAACGAAACTGTCCTCCTCCCTCTTGCCATCCTGCATAACCCATCTTCACCATAAAACTATGACCAGATCGCAGCCCTCGCCAAACCACGAGCAGACCCTGAATCACGCTACCCATCGTAGGGGCGGTCCTTGTGGCCCATCTGTTCCAACAAAGTCGAACTTGTGGAGGCCATCA
>JAJEDS010000167.1 GCA_022821365.1 Dehalococcoidia bacterium
AACCCATTCCCTTTGTTGAAGATCCGGCAGTTGACCCGGAAAAAATGGGCGAGTTCGTCCGCCGCTTTGATGAGGTGGTACGGAATCATAACACGACCGCCGGCTACTACGGCCATGCCAGTGTCGGTTGCCTCCATATCCGCCCCCTGATCAGCCTGAAGAGTTCCGAGGGAGTCGACAAAATGATCTCCATCGGCGAACAGATCAGCGACCTGGTCAAGGAGTTTGGCGGTTCCATGAGCGGTGAACATGGCGACGGCATAGTCAGGGGGGTATGGACCGAGAAGATGTTCGGTCCCGAGATTTACCAGGCCTTCCGCGACTTGAAGAGCACTTTCGACCCCCACGGCATAATGAATCCCGGCAAGATCATCGACTGCCCGCCGATGCGGGAGAACCTGCGCTATGGACCCGATTACCAGGCCGATTCGCTGGTTCCCACCCTGGATTTTTCGATAGACGCAAACTACGCTGGCGCCGTTGAAATGTGCAACGGCATGGGCGCCTGCCGCAAGCTTACCGGCACAATGTGTCCCTCCTTCATGGCGACCCGCGATGAGGAACACTCCACCCGGGGCCGCGCCAACCTGCTGCGGGCTGCCCTGTCCGGGAAGCTGCCTGAAGGAACTATTACTGACAAGCGGCTGTACGAAGCCATGGACCTTTGCCTGGAATGCAAGGCCTGCAAGTCCGAGTGCGAGTCCGGTGTCGACATGGCCAAGTTGAAGTACGAGTTCCTGGACAACTATTACAAGGCCAACAAGCGACCGTTCCGCAACAAGTTTTTTGCTCACATTGCCCGCTACAGCCGCACTGGCAGCAAGTTCGCCCCACTGGCCAACCTTGGGGCTTCCAGCCCTGTGGGGCGCTTACTGTCGAAGACCATTCTGGGAGTTCATCCCAACCGGGAACTGCCGAAGCTGGCCACTACCACACTCACCCAGTGGTTTAACTACCGCCACACCTCCAGGGTCAAAGGCACTCCGAAAGGGACCGTCGCCTTGTTCAACGATACCTTCATGAACTACAACTACCCGGAAATTGGCATTGCGGCCGTTGAACTTCTGGAAGCCGCCGGCTACCGGGTGCAGCTGGCCAATGCCGAGTGCTGCGGCCGCCCCATGATTTCCAAGGGATTGCTGGACGAAGCCGCCTCTCAGGCCAGGTACAATGTTGACCGGCTGTATCCCTTCGCCGACCAGGGTGTCCCGATTGTCGGTTGCGAGCCCAGCTGCCTGCTCACCTTCCGGGATGAATATCCGGAGTTCTGCAGGGATCATCGCGCGGCAAAGGTGGCGGAGCACAGTTACCTGATCGACGAATTCCTGGCAATGCTGGCCGAAAGTGGGGACCTGGACCTGCAATTCACCGACTTGGAGAAAAAGGTCCTGTTCCATGGCCACTGCCACGAAAAGTCGCTGGTGGGAACCGGTCCTTCCATGGCTGCCCTGCGCCTGCCCCCTAACTACCAGGTAGAACTGATCAACTCTGGTTGCTGCGGCATGGCCGGTTCGTTCGGATTTGAGAAGGAGCACTACGACATTTCCATGGCCATCGGCGAACAGGTGCTTTTCCCCACGATCCGCGAGCGTGGCCCGGAGTGGGAGGTCGCCGTAATGGGCGTTTCCTGCCGGCAGCAGGTCGAGCACGGCGCAGGCCGTCCGGCCCGGCACCTGGTAGAGGTCTTGAGGGACGCCGTGGCGTAGAGTCGAGCGAAGGACTAGCGGTACCAGATTGCCGAGGCCGTTTGGCCGAAGTTCCTCGCCGCCACGGTTAAGTCAAGGATATCAACGATACCATCGCCGTCGGCGTCTCCAAAAGGCAGCGTTACCATCGGCATAACCAGCGTATCGCCAGGTTCTACGTTGATATTGCGGATCTCATGGGAAAGGTACCCCGGAGCGCTGGCCTTCAAGTTAAAACTGCCCGCCGGCCGTTCAATCAGAAAATAGCCATGCCGGTCCACGAAGGTGACCTGTCCGCCAATCTCCACATAGCTGCCCAGGCTGCTTATCCTTCCCTGCAATTTGATGCGTCCCCGGATCGTCCCCGTCTCCGTAATGTTGGCAGCCAGCGCTTTAGGTTCCTTGATCTCTTCTTCAACATTCAGTTGGGGCAGGTTCTCGGAAACGGATTCTATTGCGAACTCAGGCTTAATTCCCTGGTGGAGCAGGCTGGCTCCCACAGCGCTCCGGAAAACACTGTTTAAGGCGACGCCCGCCGTCCGAAACCCCTGCATCCTGAGGTCTCCTTCTGCGTCGCCCTCTGTCCGGGAATCGAAAACGAAGGTGAGCCGTTCCTTGTCAGTCGCAACTATGGGTTTCTCAAGCGAATCTGTTAGTTCGGCCTGGCCAACATCCGAGACTATGTTGTCAGCTACCACCTCATCCACTGCGGTATCCGTGTCAACTTCAGGCCGAGTGAGAGCCCCGGCCACCTGTGAATGAGTTTGAATCGCAAAGATCTTTGCCAGGTCATCTGCTTGGGTGGCTATTGTTGGAACCGAAACGGAAGCCACGGCGGAACGATTGGACTGATAGAGAAATACGGCGTTTAGCGGAGTGGCTGATGTGCCTATTGCGGGAGCGACAATTGTCTTATCCACCTTCGTACCGACTTCATCGGTGCTTATTTTCGAGAGCGGCTCCATGACAGTAGTGATCTCTGGCTTACCCAATGCAGCCCCTTCTTCGTCTTCAACTATGCTGCTGTAAATGTTGGAAAGCGATTCCATACTTGTTCCGATAGAAGGATCGGAGAAGGTAACGCCCTGCTGGCCCAATACTGGGCTGACGTAAGTCTCCACAAGTGGTTCCTCGACGGTACCAACGCCGGGCATGTCCGAATCAAGACCCACAATAGTTCGGGCTTCGGGCACTTCGGAATTCACAGGGAAAGTAATTTCAATAGGCTTGGGAGCCGCGATCACCCAGATGCCCGGAAGAAGGCTCATTGAATTGTTGCCTTCCACGGTATCGCCGGCCAGTGTGGCAACTGCGGTAAGGGAATGAATCGTCCCGGGAGTTGGCGGCCCCGGCGGCGCTGGTCCCCCGGTAGCTCCTTTAGTGTCCCAGGGAATGCTGAGAATGGTTGAGCCACCGGCTGCCAGGACGACTTCTTTGGAAGCTATTGACTCACCTGCGGTGTCATCCCGCAACCCGACACTAAAGGTTTCCTGCTCCGTCCCGTAATTGGAAACACCGATGTTGATGGTCACGATGTTTCCCTCATTCACGAAGGGCGGCCCAACCTGTACGATGGATGTTACGGCGATGTCTCTTGTAGTTTCCTGGAGGCTGAAATATTGGTAGGCGCTTCCTCCAGAAAACTCTGACGCTTGCGCCAACGGAAAAAGCATTCCCGAAGTGCAGGGAAGCAAAGCCGAAAAAGCGGCGGCAAGAAACAGTAGGGATCGCAAGTTTAGCCCTCGCGCTGAGTGAGCAGTTAGCTGGACGATGCGTAGATAATGACCATTAAAGCCCCACTGCCTCCTTCATCACGTTCAGAGTGAATCAGATTCCACGTGTGGCCGGTGGTGTCTGCCAGATTCGTTAGGTCAACAGCTGCGTCATAGATCCCCTTGGTGCACTGCTGCGAGATCAATTCCGAACCATCTACCATTACCTTGGCGCAGGGCGCCTGGCTATTGGTGCCCTGGGAAATCCAGAGACTGGAGGAAATTTCCGAAAGGGTCAATGTTTCGGGCACCGCGAACTGGACTGGGTATTCCCCCTGGTCCTGTCGCGATACGGCCATCATCAGGAAATTGTCGGCGGTGGGATACTGCCAGTGATAGTGTCCCAGATCAGTGTCATCATTCTCTATCGCGGTCTCGCCCAGCACCTCATCAACCACCACGTTTATGGCCTCAAGGAGGATAGTGTCTCCGATTTCCTCGACTTCGGGATTCTCGACGTCGATGTCCTTTGCTTGCCAGACCAGCGCTGAGGACACGCCACTGGAAAGATAAGCCACAATCCACCCTTCATCGTCATAATAGAGGTTTACCTCTGATTCCAGGCCGTCGATGTTCTGCAGAGTCAACTTAGCGACGGTATAATTCGCTCCTACATCCACAAGCGTAGCCGGGGCGGTCCGCAATGTGTTGTCTTCGGGCTCCACAGGACTAAAAATGTGATCGTCCACAACGCCCTTATCCAAATTGTATGAACCACTGTCCTCCACCCGGTAATAGGCAGAGAATCCTGCACTGTCAGATGGAAAGGCCATATCTGAAGACTGTGATGCCACCCGCATGGCAGGATTGAGTACCATAGTTATGCCGGGTAACCCTCCATGTAATTTGCTAGCCTCCGCAGTGTTGGGACCGTTTTCCAGGTAAATGAACGTAGCTATGAAAGCTACTACAAGCAGAATCGAGAAGCACAACATCCTGGCTGAAAGTTGCATCGTGTCACCCGGTATATCGTAATACTATGTATGCCGTTTTACATACATTGGTTCCTTTTAGCAGGATTAGGTGACGGCGTCAACTCTGTGAGCCGAGGTACGTTGATCCGAGCTCGGCATATTGATCGGCAGATTGAATTTCACAATAGGCATGAAGAGACCGCCCACCGGCTAAGCAGGATGGGCGGTAATTTGTCCAGTGGCCTAGTTCCTCTCCAAGTCTCAGGAGACCGGCGGGCGTTTGTCCGCCCACGGCCGCGCCCGCTCGAAAGCGGCGCTGGCCTGCAACACCCTGGCCTCGGATCCCCGGGGACCGACCAGGTGAAGGCCGATGGGCATCCCGGCGCTGGCCGGAGCCTCGGAAAACCCGCACGGTACGCTGCCCGCAGTCTGTCCGGTCATGTTTATGGGGAAGGTGAAGGGCAGGTATCCCCAGAAAGGGTCCACCTCCTTGCCGCCGATAACCGCCGGCCGCTCCTCCACAGGAAAGGCCGGAACTGCCATTGTGGGCGTCAACAGAAGGTCGTAGTCGTCAAAGAACGTCTCCAGTTGCCGTCTCAATTGGTCCACCCGCAGCAGGGCGCGGGACAGGTCAGCGCCGGTTACCTCGGCGCCGTGCTCAAACGCGCGAAGCCCGTAGTAGGTGAATTGTTCCCTGTGTTCCTCCAGCAGGTGTCCATATGAAGTGTATGAAGCGGTGGAGAAAACATCCCAAAAGGCCTCGAAGGGGTCTTCGAGCGCCAGGTCGGGCACTTCCACCATTGCGCCCATTTCCTCGAACACACGCGCTGCCTTTTCCGTAACCCGCGCCACTTCGGGATCAACACCGGCATATCCCAGGTTCGTACTCCAGGCAATGCGCCAACCCTCAACACCCTGATCAAGTTGTGCCGCGAAGTCGGGAGGGGTCTCTCTCATGGATACCGGGTCCCGGGAGTCCGGTCCTGCCAGCGCCTGTAGCAGGAGCGCAGTATCCGCCAATGTCCTTGACATGGGGCCCGACTGGGAAAAATGGTTGGCAGCAGGGTAGCCATAGCCTCCATATCGAGGAACCCTCCCCTGGGACGGTTTGATTCCAAACACCCCGCTGAAGCTAGCGGGTATGCGGATGGAACCGCCTCCGTCGCTGCCCGTAGCCAGGGTGCAGAGACCTGCAGCGAGGGCCGCCGCCGCGCCCCCGCTGGACCCTCCGGGAGTCCGGTTCGGGTCCCAGGGATTACGGCAGGCATCTCCCAGTTTGTTTTCGGTGGTGCCGGAGAGGCCGAATTCGGGCGTATTGGTCTTGCCCAGGATGATGGCCCCTGCCGCCTTCACTCGTTCCACTACCACCGAATCCATGTCTGGAATCCTGTCCTGGAACATTGCGGACCCCAGAGTGGTGGTGATGCCCCTGGTCAACTCCAGGTCCTTTATGGATATGGGAATGCCGTGCAGCGACCCCAATTGCTCCCCATTTTGCACCGCTTCCTGCGCCCGATGTGCCGCACCTATGGCATCATCGGGACACAACGTCAGGTAAGCGTTGAGGATCGGGTTCATTTCTTCGATCCGTCGAAGGAACATCTCCGTCAGTTCAACGCAGGACACCTCTTTGAAGACGATCAGTCGGCGCACTTCGCCGGCCGATTCGAAGGCCAATTCTTGCTCCATCATTCCCTCTCCTTCTTCCCTGATAGGATGTCCCCCACTTTTGGTCAATTCTTGAACAATTCTTAAAGGGACGCCAAATTGAAGACTCTCTACAATCGTGACGATTATAGCAAAGGCAAGCCGGCGGAAAGCTCTGGGCATTTCCGCGGAAAGGGACAACGCATTTGGCCAAAGTTGGAATCATTGCCAATCCGGCGGCCAGCAAAGACATACGCCGGCTGGTAGCGCAGGGAAGGGTCACACCGGATTGGGAGAAGGTCAACATAGTCCGGAGGGTATTGATCGGTCTGCAGGCTGTGGGAATTGAACAGGTAGTCGCTATGCCCGACAGTTCCCACCTTTGCGAACGGGCCCGCGATGACTCGCACCTTTCCCTCGATCTGTCTCTGCTGAAAATGCCCACCTACTACACCGAAGGAGACACAATCCGCGCATCGGCGCAAATGGCGCGGGAAGGCGTTACTTGCCTGGTAACACTGGGAGGAGACGGCACCAACCGGGCCGTTGCCTGCGGTTGTAACTCTATCCCCATCGTCCCCGTCTCCACGGGAACCAACAATGTTTTCCCCCAGATGGTGGAGGGTACCTTGGCAGGTCTGGCTGCCGGAGTTGTTGCCGACGGGAGGCTGCAGCCGGAATGGGTGTCGACGGTCAGCAAAACCCTGGCGGTATACGTTGATGACGAATACCGGGACATGGCGTTGGTAGACGTGGCGCTGTCCAGGGAACGCTACGTCGCCACAAGGGCTATCTGGGACATGTCAACCCTGTACGAGGTCTTTTTGACCCGCGCGGAACCTGCTTCAATTGGTCTTTCTTCAGTAGGTGCCAGGCTGCAGCGGCTGTCGATGAATGATGCCGGCGCACTTCGCTACGTCCTGGCAAACGCCGGGAATCAATCGGATGAAGGGGCGCAGGAAGGACTTTCGCAGGGCCCAGGTGAAGGAAGAAGAGACGGCGAATATGTGCTGGCTCCCATTGCCCCGGGGATGGTAACCGAAGTCGGGATAGCGCGGTGGGAACGGCTTGCCGAGGGGGAGCGAGTGGCCCTTGAACCAAGGCACGCCGCCGTGGCGCTGGACGGTGAACGAGCATTTACAGTTTCGCCCCGCCAGTTCGTGGAGATTTCGGTCCAGCGAAACGGACCGCCTGTGGTTCTAGTGGAACGGGCCCTGCAGGTAGCTTCCGAGCTCGGCCTTTTCAAGAATTAAATGAAATCCGGTTGCAACAGGGAACCGGGAGAGTGAAGGGTGGTGAGGATAGATGACATTGTTGATTGAACGGGAGACGACTGCGGTACGGTTGAATAACGACAGGCTTTGCGACTGTCCCCCTAATCACATTAACTGTATGACCGCAAAGGAATGGATTAAGTCCCAGCTGGGGGTCTGGCAGTTCTATTACGAGTCGAGGGACATCCGGGACAAGAATGCCCATCCCGCAACATTCCCCATAGCCCTGGCTGCCAGGTGCATTTCCCTGTTCTCCCATGAAGGGGAGCTGGTCCTTGACCCCTTCGTGGGCAGCGGCACGACGCTGGTTGCCGCCAAGGACCTTAACCGCAATGCGATAGGATTCGACCTCAAGCAGGAATACGTTGACCTCTGTCGGCAGAGGTTAGACGACTTGCCGGAACTGGCGGACACAACGCAGGCGGCGTTCAGCGCGGACGCAAGGACAATCCAGGAATACCTGGAACCAGAAACCGTAAGCCTGATCCTGACATCTCCTCCTTACGCGAACCTGCTGAACCGGCCGAGGCTCAACAAGAGCCGGCGGGGAGCAGCCCGCAAGAACGAGCAATATCTCAAGACGGAACAGTACAGCCAGGACACGCGAGATTTAGGCACCCTGGACCTGGACGACTATCAAGAAGCCATGGCCGAAATCTATGGCCGCCTTTTTCCTGTCCTTAAGGAACGGGGCCATTGCGTGATTGACGTTCCGGACATGTGGCTGGATAATCGGCGCATTACCATCCACACCGCAGTGGTGGAAGCTCTGCGGTCCGTGGGATACGAGCTGAGAAACACCATAATTTGGGACCGCACCAACATTGTCAACCGGGTGGGAATTTTCGGTTGGCCTTCCAACTACATCACCATGGGTACGACCTTCGAGTACCTGCTGGACTTCTGGAAGCCCTGACCTGCCCTTGCCAACCTGACCAGGTTAACGGTTCCCCTTCGCGCCTACCGGCACGACGCTTGTGGGTGACGCCGTGCTGACGGGGCTGGAATTACTGATTGCCCTCCTGGCAGTGGTGGTTGGCGCCACCATTATGGGCACCGTCAGCTTTGGGATGGGGCTGGTGGTGGCCCCGGTACTGCTGCTGTTTCTTGATCCCAAGTCAGCAATAGTAACCGTTAATGCCATTATCCCCATACTGCTGCTCTTTGTCCTGCTTACCACCTGGCGGCACTTGCAGTTCAACCGCCTCAAAGGTATGGCTATAGGAGGCATCCTGGCGGTGCCCCTCGGGGTCTTGGTGCTGGACTCAGCCAACCCTACGGCCCTGCGAATAATAATCGGCGTAGCCATACTTGGTCTTGGGGTCCTGAACCTACTCAACATTCAGTTGCCCATGGCACAGCGACGGGGTTCCGGCTTATTGATCGGATTCCTCACCTCCCTCTCGATCACTACCCTCAGCATTGGGGGGCCACTGGCCGCCGCATACATAATTGCCCAGAACTGGGAAAGGGAGCAGATGCGGGCTGCCCTGGCCTTCTACTTCCTCTGTTCCTATATTGTGGCTTTTGCTGTGTATGCAGCCATCGGGCTGGTCGACCGCGACACCCTGTTCAACATTGCTTTCCTGGTCCCTTCCCTGGTCGTGGGATTCGGGATAGGCGCCTTCCTGGCCCGGCGTATGGATACCGCGGTGTTTCGTTACGTGGCAATAGGTGTGATCATCACTGGAAGCGTAGTGCTGCTGGGGCAAGAGGTGTCCATGGTTCTGGCAGGCTGGTGAAAGAGTTCAGGCAAAGAGCGGCAGAGCGCCGGCAAGACCAACAGCCCTCGGGCGTCAACAGGGTAAAGTATGACCCCAACAAACCCGGGCACAGGAAAGGGGATGGGCAGCAACCGCTCATCCCCGCTTCTGTGCGAAGGTGTCTGACCTTAGCCGACTAAATCGTGGTAGGCGGCCAGGGCCGCGGTAATGCCGTCGCCCACCGCAGCGCCCAACTGGCGGGTAGAATCAGCCCTGGCGTCACCGCATGCGTAGACTCCGGGCAGCTTGGTGCGCATGTGAATGTCGGTGTAAACGTGCCCCAGCGCATCCATGTCCAGCAGCCCCTTCAAATATTCCGTGTTGGGATGGAACCCAACGTATATGAAGGCGGCAGCGGTGGGGTAGTCGTAGACCTCGCCGGTCTTCAGGTTCTTCACCCTGGCATGTTCCAGCGCTTCGTTGCCCGTGAATTCCTCAACTACGTGGCTCCAAAGCCACTTGTACTTGGGGCTGGCAAAGGCCCTCTCCTGAAGGATGGGCGCGGCCCTCAACTCATCTCGCCGGTGGACGATTGTCACGGAGTTGACTATCCCACTCAGGTAATAGCTTTCGTCCATTGCAGCGTCGCCGCCGCCAACTACCACCACATCCTGGTTCCTGAAGAAGTTGCCATCGCAAACGGCGCAGTAGGAAACGCCTCTGCCCGAAAATTCGTCCTCGCCGGTTACGCCCAGCTTGTTGTGGGACCCCCCGGTGGCGATGATAATGCTCTTTCCCGTGTAGTCCTTGTCGTAGGTCTTGATCACCTTGACCGGCTTGTCCAGGTCTTCTACCTGCTCAACCTCGGCGTAGTCGAGGGTGGCGCCGAACCGGGTGGTCTGCTCCTCCATCATCATCGCCAGTTCCTGGCCCTTCACTCCCTTGGGAAAACCGGGGTAGTTTTCGATTTCGTCGGTAATAAGCAACTGACCGCCGGGTCCCAGCGACTCAAGGATGAGGGTTTTCATCATGGCCCTGGTGGTGTAAAGACCCGCGGCCAGTCCGGCGGCCCCCGCTCCCAGTATTATCGCGTCATACTCAGCTTCCATTTATCGTGCAATCCTCCAACCTAATCAAGAATTGGGCAGTCCAGTGCCTGTCTTGACG
>JAJEDS010000001.1 GCA_022821365.1 Dehalococcoidia bacterium
GTGGGCATAGTTGACTCGGAGGAGCAGCCTTCCGGCTACGTGGTGGAAGCCCTGCGCAACGGATACAAGCTGCGCGACCGGGTTATCCAGGCGGCCCAGGTGGTGGTTGCCAGGTAGGCCCGTACCGCCCGGAATACTGAAGCAAATAGAAGATAACATCCAATTTGAACAGCAACGAAGAGAAGCGGAGGAGCAGGAAGTATGGCAAAAGTTCTGGGAATTGACCTGGGAACAACCAACTCGGTAGCAGCAGTAATTGACGCGGGCGAACCCGTGGTGGTGGAGAATGCCGAGGGGGCGCGGCTTACCCCTTCGGTGGTGGCGGTGAATCCCCGCAGCGATGAGCGATACATCGGCCAGGTTGCCAAGCGGCAATCGGTCACCAACCCGGAGAATACCATATTTTCGGTTAAGCGGCTTATGGGCCGCAAGTTCTCGGACCAGGAAGTGCAGGGCGCCCTGGGCAAACTGCCCTATAAGGTGGTGCAGGCCGGCAACGGCGACGCCCACGTGGAGATGGCGGGCAAGGATTACGCGCCCCCCCAGATTTCATCCTTTGTCCTGCAGAAGATCCGGCAGGACGCCGAGGCCAAGCTGGGGGAGAAGATCACCCAGGCGGTAATCACCGTGCCGGCCTACTTCAACGACGCCCAGCGCCAGGCCACCAAGGACGCCGGGACCATCGCCGGGCTGGACGTATTGCGCATCATCAACGAGCCCACGGCATCGTCCCTGGCCTACGGGCTGGACAAGACCAACGAGGACGCCACCATCGCCGTCTTCGACCTGGGCGGCGGCACCTTTGACATAACCATCCTGCAGATGGGCGAAGGCGTCTTCGAGGTGAAGTCCACCAACGGCGACACCTACCTGGGCGGCGACGACTTCGACCAGCAGATTCTTGACTGGCTGATCCAGGAGTTCCGGCAGGAGACGGGCATCGACCTGTCCAACGACCGGATGGCCCTGCAGCGCCTGCGGGATGCGGCGGAACGGGCCAAGATCGAGCTTTCCAGCACCCTGGAGACAGAGATCAACCTGCCCTTCATCACCGCCGATGCCAGCGGCCCCCAGCACCTGGTCAAGCCTCTGAGCCGGGCCCGGCTGGAGCAACTGGTGGGCGGCCTGATAGACAAGACCGAGGCCCCCTGTCGCCAGGCCCTGACCGATGCCGGCCTGTCGGCCAGCGGCATCGACGAGGTGATCCTGGTGGGCGGTATGACCCGTATGCCGGCGGTACAGGAAAAGGTCAAGGGCATTTTCGGCAAGGAACCCAGCCGGTCCGTCAACCCGGACGAGGCGGTTGCGTTGGGCGCGGCCATCCAGGCCGGAGTCCTGGGCGGCGAGGTAGGGGACATAGTCCTGCTGGACGTTACCCCGTTGACCCTGGGGCTGGAGACCCTGGGCAGCGTTATGACCACGCTGATTTCCAGGAACACCACCATCCCCACCAAGAAGACGGAGACCTTCACTACGGCGGCCGACGGCCAGACCAGCGTGGACATCCACGTGCTGCAGGGCGAACGGCCAATGGCAGCCGACAACAAGTCCATCGGGCGGTTCATCCTGGACGGCCTGCTGCCGGCGCCAAGGGGAGTACCCCAGGTGGACGTTACCTTTGATATCGACGCCAACGGTATCCTGAGCGTGTCCGCCCAGGACAAGGGCACCGGCAAGGAGCAGCGGATTGTCATCCAGCCCAGTTCCGGCATCTCCAAGGATGAGATCGACCAGATGGTGGATGCCGCCAGGGCCCACGAGGAAGAGGACCAGCGGCGCCGCGCCGAGGTGGAGACCAGGAACCAGGCCGACTCCCTGGTGTACAGCACGGAAAAGCTGCTGCAGGACAACGCGGACAAGGTGCCCCAGGACCTGAAGGAAGAGGTGGAAGGGAAGATCGCCACGCTGAAGACGGCCATTGCCGCCAACAACGTGGCCGAGATGCAGACGGCGATGACCGACCTGAACAATTCCTTGCAGCAACTGGGGCAGGCGGTGTACGGCCAGCAGACCGCCGGCGCTCCCCCGACTGACCCCGGAATGGGCGGCGACGACGGCGGGGACACGGTGGAAGGGGAGTTCAGAGAAGTATAAGAATTGTTAAAGGATTGCTACGCCGGACCGCTGAATCTGTTATAATAGAAAGGTACAGTAATAGGGTCGCCGGTTCGGCCGCATCTTCCGATTTACAGGTGGGGGTACAACAAATGACTGGACCAGAGAGCGCAGAGCAGGAAGTAATAAATAGCGAGAGCACTTTCTTCGAGATTGGCGGTGTTCAGCAGACCGTAACGCCGCTCCAGTACCATTACCTTAGCCTGCTGGAGCGTCTCACCGCTCTCAAGAACACCTACCAGACCGACCCGGACTACGAAGCCTGGATGATGCAGGCCATCAAGAAGTCCGTCTACAGCGCCTTCCGCGACTGCATCGAATCCAACATGGGCGAGGCGGCCAGGGAGATTCTGGGCCGGGAGCACCAGGTTAACTAGAAATTAACAGATCGGGGAGAAAACTTGGGCCGCCCTATGCTTAATAGGGCGGCCCTTGAATTTTCTTGCAGTTACGGTAGGACTGAGAAGTCGGTCACTTAGAAGGGTGTAAGGGGTTCATACAGTTTGCAGAATCCCAGACTATCATTACAGGTAGCATCGATCATTATCAGCGAAAAGTAGGCAATCGCTGCACAGAAGACGACAAACAAAGCAACCTTGGTTATTTTGCCGCTCATATCTACCCCCTTGCCCCACCGAAAATAGCCTTTAAGAGATTTTGTGACGCAGTAGTAAAGAGGAGTACTGCAGGCAATGCAACGGCGTGCATAAGGACTACCGAAAGCATCAGCACACTGAACTCTGCGTGGTTGATGTCGTCACTAACCCAGGCTTTCCATACCTCCTGAACCGTGAAGAAGATAATTACCTGAATCGCTATCCCGAATGATGCTGCAAGTGAGAAACCAAATAGTTTGGCCCAATTCCACAGAGCTAAGACCCAATTTTCAAACCTCTTTCTCACAGATTCATTCTAATCGGCTCCCGACAAGTCTGTATATACCTAGCTAAGCAAGGGTTCCCGTACGATTCTCACGTTTATTCCCTACCCCAGCCCGTGCCTGGCCAGTACCTCCCGCTTCAGTTCTGCCACTCCGTCTTCCAGGTAGCGACGACCTTCCTGGCGATAGTTGGCGGGCACGTCGGGAACGACGGTGTCGCGCAGGTTGGGTGAAGGGTACTGGTCAGAGACGGCGTCGGGGATGCGGTCGGGCCACTCGGTGTCCAGCATCACGCCGTAGGCCAGGGTCCAGCAGCGGGCCACGGCGCCAATGTCGTAACCGCCGCCGCCCAGGGCCAGCCAGGGCAGGCCCAGCGCCGCGAACTCCCGTATGATTTCCACGTAACCCCGCGACGTTAGCTGCAGGTGGGTTATGGGGTCGGTGTGGTAGCTGTCGATGCCCAGCTGGGTAACCAGCACGTCGGGGGCGAAGGCCCGAATCAAGGGTGGGACCACCTCGCGGAAGGCCCACAGGTAGGGTTCGTCCTCGGTGTAGGGGAACAGGGGCACGTTGATGGAACAGCCGACGCCGTTTCCCGCGCCCGAATCGGCAACGAAGCCGGTGCCGGGGAACAGGTACCGGCCCGACTCGTGGATGGAGATGGTCAGCACCCGGTCATCGTCGTAGAAGATGTCCTGCACCCCGTCGCCATGGTGGGCGTCCACGTCCACGTAGGCCACCCGCATCCCCCGTTCCAGGAAGTACCTGATGGCAATGGCGGGGTCGTTAAAGATGCAGAACCCGTAGGCGTGGGTGGGCGCGGCGTGGTGCAGGCCGCCGGAGATGGAGAAGGCCACGTCCACCCGCTTTCCCGCCACCAGTTCCGCCGCCACCAGGGTTGCCCCGGAGCTCAATATTGCCGCGTCGTACATACCGGGGTAAACGGGATTGTCCCCCAGCGCGCTGAAACCGAACCGCTCCGGCCGCACGGTGGACAAACCGGCGCTGAGAGCGCGTACCGCCGCGATGTACTCGGGGGTGTGGACCCATTCCAGTTCCTCCTCGGTGGCGGAACGGGGGTTGATGAGCCGGGACGTGTCGCCGTCGAAGGCGCCGTAGGCGGAAAGCAGTTCGTAGGTATGGCGCAGGCGAACGGGGCGCATGGGGTGGTCGGAACGCAGGACGTGCCGGGAAAGGGCATCGTCGTACACAAAGGCGGCGTTGGGCATGGGGCACCTCGCAGGATTTCTTGCCCACGAATATACACGAAAGGAAGCCAGGGATGGGGAACCAGTTCACCAAGGGCGATTGTATTTCAGGGATTCTCTTCACCACAGAGACACAGAGGACGCAGAGGTGCACAGAGTATCTCTGAGAAACTCCGCGTCCTCTGTGTCTCTGTGTTAAAAAGCGCGCCGGCGCAGGAACAAGACTATAGGGCTGATAACTTGGAACACGATAACCTGAACTGTTTGCCTTTAACCGTGTTCATTCCGGCCAATTCGTGTATATTCGTGGATAACTTTTTCAACCCCGTCCCTGGGTACCACAGGCTGCAATGACACCACAACTCGCCGCCCGATTGTTCGGAGAATCCTTCCAGCCCCTTACCGTTGCCAAGCTGGCTGCCGGAATTGCCCTGTTCCTGGTCGTGCTGTGGATGCCGCGGCCGGAAGGGTTGACGCCCGAAGGCCAGAAGGCCCTGGCGGTGATGGTGCTGGCGGTGGTGTTCTGGGCCACGGAAGCGCTGCCCATCTCAGTAACGGGCCTGGCGGGGGTGGTGCTGCTGATAGTGCTGGGGGCCGTTCCCGGACCGGTGGAAGGGCTGTACGGCTTCTCCCAGCCCGTCTCCTACTTTCTCATCGGAATATTGACCATCGGGCTGGCGGTGCAGCGGTCGGGGTTGGCCGAACGGGTAGCCGTCTTCCTGATCCGGGGAGCCGGCGGCAAGCCGGGACTGCTGTACGTCCAGATGCTGTTCTCCTTTGCGCTGCTGACCTTTGCCCTGCCTTCAGCCAGCACCCGGGGCGCCATTATGGTGCATATCTACGCCCAGGTGATGGAGCGGTGGGGTGTGCCCCAGGAGCACAAGTATTACAAGGCCCTGATGCTGGCGCTGGGGAGTATGAACCGGCTGGGCTCCACTGCGCTGCTGGCCGGCGGCATAACGCCGGTGGTTGCCTCGGCCCTGCTGGGAGACTTCTCCTGGTCGGGCTGGTTCATCCTGATGGCATTGCCCTTCTACGCCAACCTGGCGGTGGGCGGTGTCCTCCTGTTCCTGCTGTACCGCGGGGGCTTCCGCCTGGACGTGTCCCAGGTCAACGTGGAACTGAATACGGGGCCAATCAGGGATGTGGAGTACCGGGCCGGAATCATCGTCCTGGCCACGGCGCTGCTGTGGTTCACCGACTTTGCCCACGGGATGCACCCGGCGGTACCGGCCCTGATAGCGCTGGTGCTGATTCTGCTGCCCCGGGTGGGCCTGTTGACCTGGCAGGACTTTGAGCGGAACCTGGGCTGGGCCAATTTCTTTGTGATTGCCACATCTCTGTCGCTGGCCCATACCCTGGTGGTTACAGGAGCGGCGGGATGGTTCTCGCAGATGCTGGTAGGCGGGGCCACCCAGGTGCAGGACAGTCCCATGCTCATCCTGCTGTTGCTGTCCATCAGCGCCGCCATCGTGCGGCTCCTGATGCCCAACATTGCCGGCTACCTGGCCTTCGTCATTCCCGTCGCCATGGCCAGCGGGGAGGCGCTGGGCCTGAATCCGCTGGTGTGCGGTATGGCCGTGGTGGTGGTGGGCGATTCGCTGGTCTATTACAGCGCGGCGGGAACGGCGTCTATTTTCATTTTCCTTCAGGCTAACATCCGGAACCCGGAAATTTTCCGCTGGGCGCTGGTGATGACGGTGGTGTCCATTGCCGTGGTGTTCCTGGTGGCCTTACCCTACTGGTCTATGTTGGGGGAGCCTTTGACGCGGTAGTGAAGGCGGCCCCTCACCGCAGCGATTGCCGGACTCGGGGTGAACGTTCCGGTTCAGGTGGTTTTGCCAGTGGCACAGGGCAGCCACAAGGGCTGCCCATACGCCAACGTCGAAACGAATCGCGGAATTGGAACGCCATCTGGAATTAACCCGTCCTGGCGGGCCACGCGGGTTCGTGGTAGCCCAGGGGCACCGACGGCCGCGCCCAGTAGGGGCCGGTCTCCGACAACTCCACCGTGGGCGCCAGGTGCTTGAGAGAGCCGCCGGGCACGTCGCTGACGGTGGACCAGGACTCAATCTCCTCGGGCGTCAGGTCGGAAGGGATGCCGGACAGTTCATCTTCGGGCACCTGTCCCTGGCCCACCAGCCAGCGGCCGGTCTGGGCCAGGGAGAGCCGCACCAGCCAGCTTCCGCCCTCGGTGGCGCGGCGGGCCAGGGCGGTGAGCGCGCCGTAGGCCATCAGGTAGCCGGTCAGGTAGTCTATGGCCGATACGGGGTAGAACTGGGGGCCGGGTTCGGCGCCGGGGAACAGTTCTCCCTGCCGGTGGGTGATGCCGCTGACGGTCTGGATAACCGTGTCGAAGCCGCGGCGGTCGGCCCACGGGCCCACCCGCCCGAAGGCGCACAGGGAAACGTAGATGATGCCGGGGCGGATGGCGGCCAGGTCTTCCGGGGACAGGCCGCGCTGGGCCAGGGTGTTGGGGCGGTAGCCCTGGGAAAAGATGTCGGCTTCCCGCACCAGGCCGCGCAGGGTTTCCAGGTCCTGGCCCTGGCGCAGGTCCAGGTGGGCTGACAGCTTGCCGTGGCCGGTGTCGTGCTCCTGCCCTTCGTTGAAGGGCAGGTGGGGACCGGAAATCTTCATAACGTCGGCGCCGTGCTCGGCCAAGGTGCGGGCGCAGGTGGGGCCGGCCAGCACCCGGGTCAGGTCCAGCACCCGTATGCTGGACAGGGGCCGGTCGCCCTCGGGCAGAGGCTGGGGCGGGGCGTCGCCGATCCTGTCGATCTCCAGCAGAGGCAGGGAAGCCACCGCCGCCGACTGGGGATGCTGGGCCCATTCCTGCATGGTGCGGACCATACCGCCGGCGCCCCGGGCGGCGATGATAGCCTCCTCCAGTTCCCGGGCGTCCCACTGGGCCACGGCCTGCCGGACGGCTTCCTTGTTCTCTTCCACGCCCAGCACGCTGAGCGCGGCCTCGCGGTGGTTGGGGAAGTTGCAGTGCAGGTAGCTCCACCGGCCGTTTTTGGCGGGATAGACACCCATGACGGCGTTGCGCTCTCCCGCCGCAGGCTGGCCGTTCAGGGTCATGTAACGGCTGCTGCGCAGGGAAGCGGTGGCCCGTCGAGCGTTTACGCCCACCTGCTGGCGCTGACCGGTGCGCAATTCCCACAGGTCGGACACGGCCAGGCCCACCGCCCCCAGGCTGGCCGCGGCGGCGGAACCGATGCGGAAGGGCGTGGGCAGAATGGGGTCCATACCGCCGGAAAATTCAATGTCGCCGAACCTTTCCGGGTCCAGGTAGGGGATGGAATTCAGGGCAAATTCGGTGTAGGTGGTCATGTTGGCGCTGCTCCTTGGGTGGAGTTGGGATACAAGCTGGTTATACGAGTCTCTGGGGCCAATGATACAGGATGAGGCGGGGGCTGCAATCCTTCTATAGGGAGATTCATTCTATAGGGAAATTCATTGCCCTTCGGTTCGAATGAAGAACAGCCCTATTCGGGCTGGTCACCCCGGATGGCGAAAATGAAGAACGTCGCGTCCTTGTGAGCGCGCCCGTAGAGGATCCCGTCAACAACTGTTGGAGGGCTGCACACATTGGAATAGTTGGCCTCCCAGTTCACTTCTCCCGTATGGGCATTCAGCGAGACCAGCTTGGTGTCGGATGTCACATATACACTCTCGTCTGATGCCGATATCGCGCTTAGCGGTTCGTCCGACCGGTAGATCCAATTCACGTCCCCGGTCCCGGCGTCCAGGGTTGCAATGGACAGTCTATCCCTCGTTTCTTCATCCGTTACGGCGAGATGGACGTTGCCTTCAGTCATGACGGGTGTTGACGGTCTGCCCTCGGGCAAGTAATGCCACTTTTCCTGCCCTGTAGACAAGTCCAGCGCCCGAAGAGTTTGCCAGCCCGCATTGGTGTAGGATACCCCGTCCTCTACGAGGGGCGTCTCGATTGCTCCAAACCTGAGACTATACTGGTGAATCAATTCAGCCGTCTCCGGGTCAACTCCATAGAGGAGGTCGGGCCTACCCGCATACGTGCCAAAGTAGATGGTGCCGTCATGTTCCAGCGCACTGGTGTTGATGTTTCCTTCTACCAGGTAGCGCCAGTTGACTGCTCCGGTTGAAGCCTCAAGCGCCAGCAGGAATCTTGACACAGGCCTGCTCTCAGTTGGTGGGACACTTACGGTGTAGAAAACCGTATCTCCGTACAGGACGCCTGGCCCCCTGGCATACCCTTCGATCTCCGTCTCCCAGTTCAATTCGCCGCTCTGTGCATCCAGAGACCGAATGAAATACCTGCGGTGGCCCTCGTACCAGCCTTCTGTCCTGGTGTTGTAGTAGATGCTCCCACCGGCGAAAAAGGGATGGAACATCGTATGGCGCATTTCCACATCCCATAGCGCCTCTCCGCTGGACCTGGACACCGCGTATAGTCTATCGCCGAAGCCGGCATAAACAACGTCCGGGCCGACCTGGGTCTTTTCGCCGCAACTGTCCCCTCTTCCCCCGGTGAAAGTGAGCCAGATCAGGTCTCCCGGTTGGCCGCTGTCAACCCGCTGTACCGTAATGGCGTCGTAATAGTGTCGCCGCCGAGAGTTACTCGATTCCCAGGAAACGTCCGAGTCAACCCTTGCTCCCCAGATGCCGAGTGCGACGACCAGGTGTCCCTTCAGCGACGCATGGTTGTCGAAAGACCCAATTCGGCAGCCCGTCGCGTCGCAGTCACCCCTCTCTGCGTCGGCTGAAACCAGCCGCCCGTCTCCGGTCACGTTAAACTCCAGTTGGACATCAAAAGCAGGCATCGCCGACTGGTTGGTAATGGTGAAGTTTACCCTCCGTTCCCCGCCGGCGCTTGTATCATCGCCGGCGAGTTCCAGGGTTACCGCCATCTGGGCCTCGGTGGGCGGAGTGGGCGTTGGGGTCTCCGGAGGCAACTGAGTGGGAATCAAAGTCGGCGTGGGAGTCTTTGGAGGCAACGGCGTGGGAGTCAAAGTGGCCGGAATTTCCAGAGTTGGTATGGTGCGACGCGAACTATCTTCACCCGCTGCAACTGGCGAAGCCTGGTCCCGGGAGTTGCCGACAGATGGAATGTCGGCGGCATCGTATCCACCGTTGCAGAAAGCAATCGCTACCAGAACTAAGGCAGCCAATGCTGCCAGAGCCGCCCAGTATTTCAAAGGACCCAATTGAGTGCCTCGCCCATGAATTGGTTAGACCAAGCATTATATCCCGCGATCTACGCCAAAGCGTCATCAACATTTGCTTGTAACTGTTCAAGATTTGGGGCAACAGGCAGTCCTGCGAAATCGTCATACCGGCGCAAGGTCGGAATGACGACCTGGGCCGACAGCGACTCTGCGTATCCGAACAGTTACACGTTTGTATCCCGCTTTGCCTATAAACTATAATTGCCCGAACCATCCACCTTGCGGCAGGACTGTGTCTCCTGACGAGCACAGGGAAATTGCCGCTAATGCAGGTTATGCACATGGATTTGACCTTTGAACGAGGCGATGCCCAGCGTCCCCGGGGCCATGCCCTGGTCTACTTCCGCGTGGACACGGAACCGGACAAGCTCTACGCCAGCTATATTGTTGTCCTGCCGGTAAAGGCCGATTTTGGGAAGTACGTGCCTCCCTTCCTGGCTTCCCACCTGGGCAACCTGCCCCTGAACGATTTTTCCGCCTTTGCCATGCCGCCGGTGCCCGAGGAAATCAGCGGCCACGGGGAGCTGGAACGGCTGAGCGACCTGCGGAACGATGACCTGGTATTCGGCTCCAGCATGTTCTCCTTCGACCTGCCCCGGATGATGGAGGGAATCACCGACGCGGTGCAGTCTTACTCCCAGTTGTGCGCCGATTACTACGACCGGCAGGGACTGGCCAGCGCCCCTCCGGCCGCCGAGGGCCTGGCCGCGGGAACTTCTGCGGAGCCGGTTGACGAGGATGATACGTCCTATTCGGTCAATGAGGTGCTGTTCAGCCTGATGAGCGAACGGGACAAGCTGGCCGAACTTTCCCGCCTGCTGGGCAAGCTCCAGTTCGCCCAGGAGGGCAATGACGACAATATGACGGGGGAGGTAACCGAGGAGATTACCGCCCTGTCCCGCCATCTGCCCGAGGAATTCCAGGTGCTGAGCCTGCTGGCCGCCGCCCGGGAAGCCACCGGCCGGGGCTCGCGCCTGGCCCAGCTATACCTGGACCGCTGCTTCCGCCTGTCCGATGGGGACACCGCCAGCGCATTCTCGCTGGAGGCGCAGATAGAGGAGTTGAAGGGGGGAGGATAGGATAGCCCTTTAATATCGGGGACTCCTTACTGGCTACAAGGTTATGCTTCGCCCGATCCGGGTTGTCGGACTGACAAAACAACTCCCCGCTTTTTTGAGCGGGGAGTTAGCATTTTAGCCCGTGTGAGGTCAGGCATCCGCCCTAGAAGGCGAAGCTGTCCATCAACTCCTCAACGGAGCGGCGGGGGGCCTTGGCCTTGATTTCGTCGACGCGTTGCTGCAGGGAGGGGCGGGTCTCGTCCTTGTAGATGATGCCCACCGGCATACCCCGCTGCTGGACCAGGTTGTAGGCCGCGCCCTTGTCCGATGCGTCGTGTTCCTCGGGAATGTCGTACATAAGGGGCTCGATGCCCTTGCGGGCATTGCCCTTCATCAACTCGTAGGTGTCGTTGTAGGTGGTGCAGGGAGACTGGACGTGCACCATGGCGAAGCCCTCGTGGTCCATGCCCTGGTTAATCAACTTGGCCAACTCCCGGGGTTGGCCCGAAAAGCCGGAAGCGATGAAGGTTGCGCCCAGGGTCAGGTACAGTTCCAGGGGGTCGGCTTCCGCTTCTATCTTGCCGTAGGGAGTGGAGCTGGTGACGGTTCCCAGCTGAGTGGTGGGGGAACTCTGGCCCTTGGTCAGGCCGTAGACCCCGTTGTCCATCACCACGGCGCAGATGTTGAGGTTGCGGGCCGCCTGGGGGCCGATGTGCTCGCCGCCGATGCTGAGAAAGTCGCCGTCACCTGCCACTACCAGCACGTTAAGCTCGGGCCGGGCCATCTTCACGCCCATGGCCACGGGCAGGGTGCGGCCGTGAATACCGTGGAAGCCGTAGGGCTGCTGTCCCTCCAGCAGGTGGACCAGGTTGCCGGAGCAGCCAATGCCCGCCACCACCACGTTGTTCTCCATGGGCAGGCCGGTCTCCTCCAGCCGGTTGATCATGGCAAATTCAATGGCGCGGCGAACGCCGAAATCACCACAGCCGGGGCACCATTTGAAGTCGTACTCAGGGTTCTTCTTGCTCATGCTCGCACCATCTCCTTGGGATGGGAATTGGTCATCTCGGTGATGCGCTCCACCAGGTCCCTGACCTTAAAGGGCAGGCCGGTGTACTGGGTGATGGACACCGCATTTACACCCTGGGAGCGCAGGATGCCGGAGAACTGGCCCTGGTAGTTAAGCTCCGGGACAATGACCAGTTCCTTCTGCTTGAGTTCCTCCAGCAGCGCCGGTGGCAGGGGGCTCAGCAACATGGTGTAGTACCAGCCGACGGGTACATTCTGCTCGCGCAACTGGTTGTAAGCCTCCAGGGCTGGCCCCTTGGAACCGCCCCACGGCATCATCACCACGGCTTCGTCGGCGTTGTCGGCTTCGTATTCGTTCTCCTCCAGCAACTTGAGCTTGCTGAAGCGCCGTTCAGTCATCTGGATGTGGCGGCTGGGCAGGTGGGTGGTGTCGCCCATTTCGTCGTGTTCGCTGCCGTTGGCCACGTAGGCGCCGGGGCTGCCGGGCAAAGGCATGGGGGAAAGTTCGTAACCCTGGTACCGGTTGTAGCCGTTGCTGCCGTCATAGACCAGCCGGCGTTCAGGCTGGACCTTGGACAGGTCGGGGCGGTGTATGTTCTGCACCCGCTCGGCCAGGGCCATTTCCGTCATCAGGATAACCGGACCCTGGTAGCGCTCGGCCCAGTTGAGGGCCTTGACCGCGCCGAAGAAGCATTCTTCCACCGTGCCGACGGCGATGACCGGGAGTTTAACGTCGCCGTGGGCGGGGTACATGCAGGCCAGCAGGTCGGACTGCTCGGTCTTGGTGGGCAGGCCGGTGGCCGGGCCGCCCCGCTGCACGTCAACCACTACCAGGGGAATTTCAGCCATCCAGCCCAGGCCCAGGCCCTCGCTCATCAGGGAAAAACCGGGGCCCGCGGTGGCGGTCATGGCCTTTTTGCCGGCGTAGCCGGCGCCCAGAATGGTGGTGATGGACTCGATCTCGGAGCTGACCTGGTAGGCAAATTTACCCTCGCCGACCAGGTTGCGTTCCATGAAAACGAGGATGGTAGTTGCGGGGGAGATGGGGTAACCGACATAGAAGTCGAGACCGGCTGCCAGGGCTCCCAGGCAGATGGCCTCGTTGCCCTTGAGCATAATCTGGGGGTATTCGGGCATCGCCGGAGGAGTAAGGTCGCCAAGAGAGAAGCCGCTGCTGGCGCTTTCATCCCGGCCCAGCTTCAGGGCCAGGTTGTTGGAGTCGATGATTTCGTCGTCGTTGGCGCGGCCTCGTCGGAACCGGGCTTCCACGAACTGCTCCAGGTAAGCCTGGGGCATGTTCACCAGGTGGGCCAGGGCGCCCATGATTACCATATTGGCCGCCCGGTTGTTTCCGGTGGAGCGGGCCAGTTCGTCCACGGGCAGACCATAACTGCGGTCATCGCCTTCAAGGTCAAAGTCGTTGGAGTTGTAGATTACCAGGCCGCCTTCTCTCACATCTTCCCGGTGCGTGTCGTACGCCTCGCGGTTAAAGGCGACCAGCACGTCCACATCGTCGCCGGCGCTGAGAATGGGGTCAACGGAAATCCGGGCCTGAGTCCAGGTGGGACCGCCCAGAATCTGGGACGGGAATGTGGCGTAGGTAAGGGCGTGGTAGCCCACCTGGGTAGAAGCCTGGGCCAGACCTTCCGCCGACGTTACTACGCCCTGTCCGCCTTCACCGGCGAAGCGGACGACAAAGTCGCGCATTTGCATTGCCTATCTCCTCCTGATCCTAATGTCAGGAATATGGTTACGTTTACCGGTACCCTGCTTACCCGCCATTGTATCTCAGGCTATGCCCTGTTGACCCGTTCCGGACGCGCAGACAACCTGATTAGTGGCCGGGGATTCCCGCCGGTCACTGAAATAAAAAAGGGGAAACGCTGACAGAAAATTAGTGCCCCGATGGTAGGGGCGTGAGGATTTCCCGGTGGCTGTCATTGTCTATAGCGGGACTTTTCCCTGGGCCTGCGCCAAGGTTTATGATTACGATCCGGGCGCCCGTGCCGGCAAATGCGACCGGGCACATTGCTTCCAGAAATGCACCGGAGAGCGCCTAGCCAGACTGGAAACATACAGGGGCTAATTGAAGGGAGTTTAACATTGGCGCATATTTGTTGTCAACGAAGTGCAAACTAATGACATGGGGTAATCGACAACAGGTGAGCGGTTTTCGTCATGGCCCCTCGCCAGGGAAAAGGTGGACGTTGAGAATGCGAAGAGAGGGGTAGAGCGCGGCGCACAGTTTCCATCGTCGGCGCTGTCGGTAGAAAAGATGGCGGGCTGCCAACCACGTCAGGCAGCGCAGGCCGGATGCTTGACCGCCCGTAGCGTTAATGCCAGAATTGGGGCGTATCCAACCTACCTTGCAACGAACTTGAGTGGAGGATTTAGCTATGAAGTGGTGCAGGTTTCAAACCGCCGACGGGCCGTCTTACGGCATCATCGAGGGCGACAATGTAATCCAGGTCAATGGCGACCCCATTCGCGGCGAATACGAACGGACCAGCAACAGCCAGCCCCTCAGCGATGTGAAGCTTCTGGTGCCAGTGATTCCTCCGACCTTCTACGCGGCGGGCATCAACTTCCGGGAACACGTGGAAGAAATGGCTGCCAAGCGCGGCGAGGAACCCCAGTTCCCGCCGGCGGCCGATGTGGGCTACCGGGCCAACAACGCCCTGGTTGCCGACGGCGAGGACATAGTGGTGCCCAGTGACGCCAACGAACTGCTCCAGTACGAGGGCGAGTTGGTGGTGGTAATCGGCAAGCAGTGCAAAAACGTGTCCGAGGACGAGGCGCTGGACTATGTCTTCGGCTACACCATCGGCAACGACGTCAGCGAGCGGGTGTGGCAGCGGGGCGACCGCACCATGTGGCGGGGCAAGAACACCGATACCTTCAAGCCCATGGGCCCCTGGATCGTCACCGACGGGGTGGACCCGGAGGACTGCGAGGTCCGCATCGTATTGAACGGCAAGTTCATCAGCAAGTACAACATGTCCGGCGCCATCTTCGGGGTCAAGCACTACATCAGCCGCATGAGCAAGTACCTTACTCTATTCCCCGGCGATGTAATCTGGATGGGCACCGACGGCGCCCCGGAAAACATGAAACACGGCGATGTCATCAATATCGAGGTGGATGGCATCGGCACCCTGAGCAATCCGGTGGTGTGGGAGAAGTAGGCCCCCAGCGGGAAAGCGGGAAATCGAAAGGGGCGTCCTAATGGGGCGCCCCTCATTCGTTCAAGGCAGATTCGGTTTTCGGAGAACCGGTCTCCTTCAATCTTTCCTTTGAACCACTCGCTAAGCTAGTCCAGGTCGGGCGGGGGTGGCTGATTTTTCTTCACATCGTCGGGCAGGCTGTCGTACCAGGTCTTCCACCTTTCAGCCTCTTCCTGGCGAGCTTCTCGCCTGCCTTCTTCTTTAGCCTGTTCCAGCAGCCTCTTTTCACGTCTTCTTGCCAATACCATAATCACCTCGAATGTTCCAACGGCCAAGAGAGTCAACCCAACGGCGGCGGCCACCCCGTAGGCCACGGCCACGGTTGTTTCCAGTCCTGTATCTGTGGTCTTGATACCTATCTCATATGCCGACAACAGGAAAGTGAATACCCAGGCCACGCTGACGGACGCAACTACATAGGCTGTTTCGTGGTCTTTGAACACTTGCTTCGCCCGACCAACTCTATGGGTATTATACCTTTCACCTTTGCCTAGCCGGTTGAGGAGTACGGCTGGCCCTACTTTACTGGGGATTTACGGACATTCACAATACCTGGCGACGCCAGGTCGTCGGCCTGTGCAGGTTGCTGGTAAGGCACTTGTCAGACAATTCCCCATGCGAGGAGGTAACTACATGACCACTCCCGAAATTTCCGCCCTGGACCCTCATCCTCGCCACCGCGTTGAGTGCGCCGGCGTGGAGATGGCCTACGTGGATACGGGAGGCACATCGGGCGGCGATGCGGTAGTGTTCCTGCACGGCAACCCCACCTCATCCTACCTGTGGCGCAACGTAATCCCCCAGGTGGCTCCGCTGGCCAGGTGCCTGGCGCCCGACCTGGCGGGCATGGGCGACTCTGGCAGGACGCCCGACGGTACCTACCGGTTCGTTGACCACCGGCGCCACCTGGACGCCTGGTTCGAGGCCGTGATACCGGAGGGGCCGGTGACGCTGGTATTGCACGACTGGGGTTCAGCCCTGGGCTTTCACTGGGCCTTCCGGCGCCACGAACGAATCAAGGGAATGGCCTATATGGAGGCCCTGGTGCGTCCCCTGACGTGGGATGAGTGGCCCGAGGCGGCCAGGCGGGTCTTCCAGGGGTTCCGCACCCCGGCCGGCGAGGAGATGGCGCTGACCAACAACGTCTTCGTTGAGCGGGTGCTGCCGGGAAGCACCCTTAATGGCATCAGCGACAAGGCGATGCAAGTGTACCGCCGCCCTTACCTGGAGCCGGGGGAGTCGCGCCGGCCCACTCTGTCCTGGCCCCGCGAGATTCCCATCGACGGAGAACCCCCGGACGTGGCGGCCATAGTCGAGGAGTACGCCGGGTGGCTGAGTAAATCCATTGTCCCCAAGCTGTTCGTCAACGCCGACCCGGGCGCCATCCTGACCGGGGCGCAGCGGGAGTTCTGCAGGTCCTGGCCCAACCAGCGGGAAGTAGCCGTCCCGGGTGTTCACTTCATCCAGGAAGATTCCCCGGACGAGATTGGCAGGGCAATCGCCGAGTGGTACACAGGCCTCTCTGCGTAAAGTTGAAGAAACATGGCCGCGGAATAACCGG
>JAJEDS010000254.1 GCA_022821365.1 Dehalococcoidia bacterium
GACGACCCGGGCAACCCCCGTTGAAAGCAAGGCGTCCGCTGTCGCCCTCTCCCGGATGCCGCCACCGACCTGCACCGGAATTTCCAGGGCTTGAACAATTGAATTGATGATGGACAAATTCGCCGGAACTCCGCCGGCGGCCCCGTCCAGGTCCACCAGGTGAAGGATGTTACCACCCTGTGCTTGCCATCCGAGAGCTACCGCAACGGGGTCATCCGAGTAGATCGTCTCCTGGTCGAAATCACCTTGGTACAGACGGACGCACCGCCCGGCTTTCAGGTCTATGGAGGGAATAATTTCCATTGTTGGCCTAACGCCGCGAAGGTTGGTTAGCAGGCCGCCTGCCTGGCGAACTGGAGGAAGTTGCGGTAAACCTGCAGGCCGATGACGCCGCTCTTTTCCGGGTGGAACTGAGTGGCCACCAGGTTGTCCCTGGCGTAGGCGCTGCAGAAGGGCATGCCATAGGTGGTGGTACCCGCTACGTTAGACCCGTCATCAGGGGAGGCGTAATAGCTGTGGACAAAATAGAAGTGGCTCGAAGGTGGAATTCCCTGAAACACCGGGTGGTTAATGTTGAACTCCACGCTGTTCCAGCCCATGTGGGGAACTTTCAAACCTGCCGGCAGCCGCTTGACCCGTCCGGGAACTATGCCGAGGCAAGGAGCGTCCCCTTCCTCGGTTCGGTCCAGCAACAGTTGCAGGCCCAGGCAAACGCCGAGAAAGGGCCGGCCGTCGGCTATGAACTTCTTGACAGGAGCGACCAGGTTCCGGGACTCCAGCGCCTGCATTGCGGCCGGTCCCGACCCAACTCCGGGTAATATGACGGCGTCAGCCGCGTCCAGGTCCGAAGGGTTCTCGGTAACAACGGGATGGGCGCCTACCGCTTCCAGAGCCTTTGCCACGCTGCGCAAGTTGCCGGATTGATAGTCTATTACCACAATTCTGAGGTCTGCTGCCGGGCCGGGTGCAACCCCATTTCCAGCAGGCATTGTCAGCTCCGTTCTCCGGTAGCCCGTTCAATGGGGAGTTCCCGGTCCTGGTACCTGGCCAGTACGAACAGCAGGTCTCCCAGCCGGTTCAGGTAGTGAATTATCAGTTCGTTGGTGAGGCGGCCCGCTTCTGCCAGCGCCACCACTCTTCTTTCAGCGGTGCGAATCGAGGTACGGGACATGTCTATGGCCGACGAAGCTGGTGAGCCGCCGGGCAGAACAAAGACCGTGGGCATCTGGAATTCTTCCTCCAGCGAGTCTATGGTGTTTTCCAGGTTTTCCACCATTTCCGCAGTCACTGGCGCAAAATGCTGCTGGAAGAGTTCGTACTTGTCGGGTTCGGTGGCCAGTTCCGCGGCGATGGTGAACAACTCGCGTTGCAGGTCCCGCAGAATGTCCTTGACCTTTTGGTCTTCCGAAAGGGACCTGGCCAGTCCCATCACTGACACGGCCTCGTCGGTAATGCCGTAGGCCTCGGTGTGTGGGTCGTTTTTGGAGACACGTCCCCCGTAAAGCAGGCTGGTCTCGCCTTTGTCGCCAAACTTGGTATAGACCCTTTTCCGGTAGGAAGACGATGAAGATGTCACGTCGCAATCCCTCGCCAGCAATGATTGAGTTAGTTGGCCTGCAGGCTGCAGGGGCAAGTCGGAACCCCGCGCTAAGTCGTATTCAGCTACTGTTATGTGGTGATTACGCCCAAATATAGCTCCGCCAAACCTGTCGGCATTGTAGCATAGGGCAATAGACCCGGCTATACTGTTGGCGCTGCCACCGGAGTCGCAACGCCCGCTCGTAAAATTGACGCCAAGGAGTCAGACCCCATGCCACCGCAATTGAGTGTCATCGGCATACAAGGCATACCCGAAGTCAGGCCCGGCGATGACCTGGCCGCCCAGATAATTGATGCCGCGCAGACCCAGGGCACTCCAGTGGCAAGTGGCGACGTCCTGGTGGTAACCCAGAAGATAGTGTCCAAGGCAGAGGGGAGAGTAATCTCTATTGAAGGCGTAGAAGCCTCTCCCCTGGCTGTTTCCATCACGGAAGGCCACCGCCGCGACCCCCGCCACACCGAGCTGATCCTGCGTGAAAGTCGCCGGATCGTCCGGATGGACCGGGGAGTCATAATCAGCGAGACTTACCACGGCTTCAATTGCGCCAACGCGGGGATTGACGCATCCAACATCCCCGGCGAAGGGACCGTGGCCCTGCTGCCCGTGGACCCGGACGCCTCGGCGCGGGGTATCCGCCAGGCCATCCGAGACAGGGCGGGGGCTGACGTGGCGGTAATCATCTCCGACACCTTCGGTCGTCCGTGGCGCAGCGCGGCTGTCAACGTGGCCATTGGGGTGGCTGGCATAAACCCGCTGCTAAGTTACGTAGGGCAGGAAGACTCCCACGGCAACATGATGTACACCACCGTGATCAACGTGGCGGATGAACTTGCCGCCACTGCGGAACTGGTTACCGGCAAGGTTCTGGGCGTACCCGTCGCCATTGTCCGGGGCTATGCCTACGAACCCATGGAAGACGCCAGCAACCAGGCCCTTATTCGCGACCCCGACAAGGACCTCTTCCGCTAACCGCCCTGTTCGTAAACCTCCCACGGCAGGGGCAACTGCCAGGGTCGTTCCACCTCCACCTCGAATCCGGACATGCCCACCCCCAGCAGTCGGAAGGCTCTTCCCGGGGCCAGTTCCGCAGACAGCAGTGTCCATCCGGTCTGCTGGATATCTTCCACAGTACCGGTGTAACGGGGCAAAGTAGTCTGCCTGGTGAGGGTAGTAAAGTCGGCGAGCCTCAGCTTTACCGTGACCGTCCTGCCCCTGATGCCTTTCCCTTCCAGGCTGCCGGCAACGCTGCCAGACAGTTTTTCCAGGGCCTCACGTAGTTCTTCCGGGTCACTCAGGTCGCTGGGGAAGGTGGTTTCGGCGCTGATGGACTTGGGTGAGCGTTCCGTCTTCACAGGCTCGTCGTCCTGCCCCAATGCCTTGGCGTGGATGCTGGATGACCGCTTACCAAACCGCCTGGCGAACCAGTCATCCGACTGTGCTGCCAGGTCACCGATGGTTGCGATGCCGTCCTGGTGCAGCCTCTCGACTGTTTTAGGCCCAATTCCCCACAGCTTGCCCACCGCCAGCGGCGCAAGAAAGTCACGCTCGTCGCCCGGTTGAATAACCACCAGGCCGTCGGGCTTTTCCAGGTCGGACGCAATCTTCGCCACAGATTTGCTGGTGCCCAAGCCAATGGAAACGTTCAGTCCCGTCTCGGTCTTCACCCGCCGCTTCAGGTCAATGGCAACACCCAGGCGAAGTTTGCCTGCCTCGACGGACTCCGTAACGTCCAGGTACGCTTCATCCAGCGACAGGGGCTCAACCAGGTCGGTTACGTCGCGAAATATTTCCATTACCCGCCGGGACATTTCCCGGTACCGGTCAAAGCGAGGCCGGACCACGATGCCGTGGGGGCACTGGCGCACCGCGGTGGCCATCGGCATGGCCGAGTGAACGCCGTACACCCTGGCCTCATACGATGCAGTGGCCACCACGCCGCGGCTTTGCGGACTCCCGCCCACCAGCACCGGCTTTCCTCGTAACCCCGGGTTGTCCAGTTGCTCCACGGCAGCGTAAAAGGCGTCCAGGTCGGCATGAATTATGTGGCGCATTTCCGGCATCTCTTCGGTCGGGCTCCTGACCTGCCTGAACTTAGTGAAATACGGGTGCCTTCTACCAATTTTACATCCCCACACCCCTGTCTCCAACGGGCAACTGTCAGCGGTGGGACAAAGGCATTTAAACGCCTTGGCCGCTTACACCAGGGCTATCGAATATCAGATTTGGGGATACCCCGTCGTTCCCGCGCAGGCGGGAACCTCGAACCTGGCCCAGTTATGTTCCATCCTTGGATGAATGATAGTCAGGGCTGAACAAATCCATATGCGGGCGCCCGTTGTTTACCCGTTGCCCTAATTCGATTCTGACGCTAAACTAACCGACGTATCTCAAATAATTCCCCGCAGATTTTATCTACTATTTGGTGGTAACCTCCCTGCGGCCTGCCTCCTGGGGCGGGTCTCTTTTTTGGCAGCGGTTCCCGGCCAGCAAGGGCAGCCAGTCTTGCAGGAAGCACAGCAACAGACCAATCGTCCCCGCATTTACTACGGCTGGTGGATGGTGGTCATCACCTCCTGGATGGCCTTCTTCGCCAGCGGCATCTTCTTCCGGGGATTTACTGTCTTTGTGCCGGCCATTCGCGATTCCCTTGGCATCAGCCAGGCCCAGACCAACCTGATCTTCTCGCTTGCCCGCGCCGAAGGTGGGCTGGAAGGCCCATTTGCCGGCTGGCTCATCGACAAATTTGGCAACCGGAACCTGCTGATTCCCTCCGTCCTCTTGGCAGTGATTGGTTATTTCGCCCTTTCCCAATTCGTCAGCGGCTTTTGGAGTTTCGCCATCGTTTACCTGGGGCTTGTTTCACTCGGCAATAGTATCGCCTTCCAGCACGCCATGTTTGCGGGTATCAACCAATGGTTCCGCCGCCGCCGCTCCCTGGCCATCTCTATTCTGGCCGCGGTGTCCTCTCTGGGCGGCTTGTTCATCGTACCGTCCATGAACGGCGTAATCGAAAGATGGGGCTGGGAGATGGGGTCGCTGCTGGCCGGGGTAGCCTACCTGGTGTTCCTGCTGCCACTTTGCTTCGTCTTTCGGAACAAGCCCGAGGACATGGGCCTGCTACCCGACGGCGATACGACGCCACCCTCAACCGCCGGGCGTGGAGCGGCGGCCCGCCGGAGGGTTCTGCGGGACTACACCGTCCCTGAAGCGCTGCGTACCCAGGCCTACTGGCTTCTGATGCTGGGCGCAGGCCTGAGGATGATTGCAACCCTGGGCATACTGGTCAGCATCATTCCAATCCTCGAGGACAAGGGCGTCAGCCGCCAGATGGCCGCCAACCTGACCGGGGCCATGTTCGGCATCAACTTCCTCGCCAGGCTGGTGCTGGGTTACTTTGGAGACAAGTGGTCCAAGTCCCTGCTTCTTGCCGGGACTCTTGCCGCCGAGGCCGTGGCCCTGGCCTTCCTGTACTTCGGAAGCTGGGACGCGGGGGCTGTAGGAATTGTCCTGATTACGGCCTTCATTGTCCTGGAAGGCTTTGGTGATGGCGCGGGGATAATTGTCTGGGCAGCCTTGGGCGACTATTACGGTCGTGACCGCTTTGCCACCCTGCGAGGGTACATTACCTTCTCCCACAGCTGGGCCCTGGTGGCTTCTCCCGTCTACGTGGGCTGGGTATTCGATCACTTCGGCAGCTACGACTGGGCCATCATTCCGGCGGCCGTAGCCGCGGGTGCGGCCAGTCTTTGCTTCCTGCTCGTCCGCCGTCCGCCCCAGTTGACCACTGCGGATGAGGCGCAACCCGCCATGAGCCGATAGCGTTTGCCCCGCAGTCAAGCCCATCAACCTTCCTGGCGAGGGACGACGGGAACCCCGGCCAGCACCCGAGCGAGGGCAGGATCCTGCGGGTTCGAGACGCTCTGGCCTCAGAACCCTGAGCGTTAACGCTCCAATAGCCTTGAACTTTCCGATGGTATATCATATGGGCACCCGAGCCAGTCGAAGGAAGGGAGGCTATATGGCTACCATTCTCGAAGAATATATCGCCCGTCACCCCGGGTCGGCGGAACGCTATGCTGAAGCCACCCGGATTTTCCCCGGCGGCGTTACGCACGACAACCGCTACGCCCAGCCATTCCCTCTTTACATAACCCACGGTACCGGCCCGTACAAGTGGGACGTGGATGGCCATGAATACATTGACTACGTTTCCGGCCATGGCGCCCTAATCCTGGGCCACTCCCACCCGGCCATTGCCGCAGCTGTCTCCGAGCAAATAAACCGGGGCACTCACCTTGGCGCCTGCACTGAAGAAGAACTGCGGTGGGCTAAGGCCATCATGGCCCTCATGCCGTCCGTTGAACGGGTCCGGTTCCACAGCTCTGGCACCGAGGCCACTTTGATGGCCATGCGCCTGGCCCGGGCTTACACCGGCAAGAACAAGGTCATAAAGCTGCAAGACCACTTCCACGGCTGGCATGACTACGCCATGGCCGGCTCCGACCGGCCGGCGCCGGGCATTCCTCAGGAAAGCTGGGGCAGCATGGTAATCGTGCCGTCGGGAGACCTGGGGGCTGTGGAGGATGCGCTGAACCGGGACGACGATATCGCCGCCCTCATCCTCGAACCTACCGGCGCTCACTACGGTCAGCTTCCCTTCGACACTCCCAATTACCTCAAGGGCCTGCGCGACCTGACCAACCAGCATGGCGTGATCCTGATTTTCGACGAAGTCGTTACCGGCTTCCGGGCCTCACCCGGCGGCGCCCAGGTCCTTTACGACGTGTCCCCCGATCTGACCACCATGGCCAAGATCGTGGCCGGCGCCCTGCCAGGCGGCGCCGTGGGGGGAAAAGCCGACATTGTGGATTTGATCGCCCACCGGAACGATCCCGAATGGGACAACCAGCGCCGCGTCTACCACCCGGGCACTTTCAATGGCAATCCCTTGTCGGCCGTCGCCGGCGCCGTCTGCCTGGAGATGATTGCCAGCCAGCCTGTTAATCAGCAGGCCGATGCCATGGGCTTGAGGCTCAAGGAGGGTCTGAACGAGGTGCTGGGCAAGATGGAGGTTGCCGGCCACGCCCATGGCGTTGCGTCCATGATCCACCTGGTGCTGGCCGACTGCAACTGCGACCGGGGCATTTGCACCATGTCCCACCGGGAGATCAAGGAGGCCACCGCTTCTCCGGCGGTCACTGCCCTCAAGCGCAGTATGCAGAATAACGGCGTGGACATTATGGGCAGGGACGCTTTTCTTGTGTCGTCAACCCACACCGAAGCTGAAATTGACAAGACCCTGGCGGCAGTGGAGAAATCGCTGGCCGAAGTCCGTGCCGAGGGACTGCTGTAATAGCCATTAAGGTTTACCCTGCCTGGATGGGGGCAGATCAGGATGGGAAGAAGAGATTCTTCGGGTGTGCTTCCATCCGATAAAGACGCTTCAATTTCTGGAGCATGATTCGCAATAACAAGCAAGGAGGTACCGCAATGCCATCCTTTTGGGAGAATATCCAGGTCGACGGTCAGGATATGGATATGTATGCCAGTGTCCCGTCCGGATCCGGCCCCTTCAGCGCCATCGTGGTTAGCCAGCATGGAGGTGGCGTGGACCGGTTCATCCAGACCATCTGCGACCGATTTGCCGAAGCAGGCTACGCGGCAGTGGCCCCCAACCTGTACCACCGGGTCCCGGACGATGTACTGAACGGCGACCCCCGACCCCGTCCTTGGGACGTACTAAGCGACCCCGACATCGTTGCCGACGTCAACGCCACCGTGGACTTCCTGCGCAACCACCCGGCCATAAACGGCGACAAGATTGGCATCACCGGCTTTTGCATGGGCGGCCGCGTTGCCTGGCTGGGGGCTGCCAGCAATCCTCACATCAGTGCCCTGGCTCCCTACTACGGCGGCAATATCCTGGTTACCTGGGGCGCCGGCGAGGTTCCGCCCTTTGAACTGGCTGGCAACATTAATTGCCCCATACTGTTCCACTTCGGCGAGGTGGACGAAAACCCGTCCCAGGATGACATGCGAAAATTTGACGCCGAACTCACCCGTCTGGGCAAGGCTCACCAGTTCTATACCTACCCCGGCGCCGACCACGCCTTTATGGACTTTACGGGCCCGCGGCACCATCAGGAGGCCGCCGACGCTTCCTGGCCCCGCACCCTTGAGTTCTTTGCCGCTCACATCGGCTAGCAGCTTCTATATCCCCTCCACTTCAGGAGAGAAGTCAGGAAGGGGGTGAGGGACCTGGAGCAGAGACTTGGCCCCGGGCCAGTTCAAACAGAACCCCAGGCGAATATGTACCTAATAAAGGGCCATCTAGGCCGCACATAATCTTGGAGGAAAATAATGGCAAGAGTTTCTCTCGATTTGGACGACAAGGCAGATCTGCAAGTAGTGGGCGCTTCCGGTTGGCGTCGCGCCATGGGCATGGTTCCCGGCGAACCCAACCAGGGTCTGGTGGCCGAAATGCGCGGTGTAGCCGCCCGCCTGCCTGATTATGACGATTCGGACTGGGAACAGCCCGAAACTATCCAGGAACGCCTGTCGATAGGCTTTACCTTTGCCTGGTACCGCCTGGCCTTTACTATGCCGGAGTCGGTCAAGGGCCAGTCAGCGGCAGGCAACCGGGTCTTCTTCGAATGTAATGTGGATAACTACGGAGAGGTCTACATTGACGGGGCCATTGACCGCAACATCGGCGTAATCACCGGCAACAACACACCCAAGCGGGTGGCGCTGACCGATTCCGCAGTGCCTGGAACGCAGCACGTGGTAGCCGTACTGGTGGGGAACGCCCCGCTGGGCGATCCCGTGGGGGCCATCTTCTTCCGCCACGCGACCCTGGCGTTTGAGGAAGCTCCCCGCTAACAGTAAGTTCTTCGGTCCCCGGTACTTATATGGCGGAGAGTCAGGATGGGAGTGACAGGCAAGTGCTTGTCACTCCCACCGCCTTCCTCTCCGGAGAATAACGCCACCTATTCCTGTCCCACTTCAGGAATGGAGTCGGCCCAATCCTTTGCACCGCTGGAGAGACTGTCATGACTAACAGGTCCTACGCCGGCCAGGTCAACGCCCCCGAGTTCCCGCCGGGCATGGAATGGGTCAACACTGATCGGCCCCTGACCATGGCGGAACTAAGGGGCCGGATCGTCATGCTGGACTTCTGGACCTATTGTTGAATTAACTGTATGCACATCTTTCCGCAGTTGCGGAAACTGGAACGCAAGTACGCCAGCGAACTTACGGTTATCGGTGTCCATTCCGCCAAATTCCCTAACGAAAAGGAAAAGGAGAATCTCTATAGCGCCGTTTAGCGATATCAGCTTGAACACCCGGTAGTCAACGACGCTGAATTCCAGGTCTGGCAGCAGTACGCCTGCCGCGCCTGGCCCACTATGATGTTCATCGATCCCCAGGGCAAAGTCATCGGCAAGCACGAAGGGGAGTTGAACTACGAAGACATGGATCGCCTGTTGGGCGAAATGGTGGCCGAGTTCGATACTGCCGGACTGCTGGAGCGGCGGAAGCTGGACTTTTCGGCGGAAACGGAGCCGGACACACCGCTTTCCTTCCCGGGCAAAGTTCTGGCCGATGGGGCCGGCAATCGCCTTTTCATCGCCGACAGCAACCACAACCGGGTCGTAGTTGCTACTCTGGACGGGACGGTAACCCGCGTCATTGGCTCGGGGCAAGAAGGCCTGGCCGATGGCGACTTCGATTCCGCCCAGTTCAACCATCCCCAGGGAATGGCCCTGGCCGGAGAAGTCTTTTACGTCGCCGACACCGAAAACCATGCCCTGAGGAGGGTGGACCTGGCTGCCGGAAACGTGGCTACTATCGCCGGCAACGGCAACCAGGGCAATCGCCGCTCTGGTATGGAGCCGGGAGAAACCACAGAGCTCAACTCTCCCTGGGACCTGGTCTGCCACGACGACAGAATCTACATTGCCATGGCCGGTTGCCACCAGCTGTGGGTGATGGACCTGCAGACCGGGATGGTCGGTCCCTATGCCGGCTCCGGAGCCGAATCCATTTCCGACGGCGCACTGGCAGAAGCAACACTGGCCCAGCCCAGCGGTATCACCACCGACGGCAATCGCCTTTACTTTGCCGACAGCGAGACCAGCGCCATCCGGTCCGCCGAACTCGATCTCAAAGGCCGAGTTCGGACGATAGTGGGCCTGGGCCTGTTCGAATTCGGCGACCGGGACGGTGAGGGGCATCTCGTCAGGCTGCAGCATCCCCTGGGTATAACCATGAAAGACGGCGCCCTTTACATCACGGACAGCTACAACCACAAGATCAAGATAATAATGCCCGTCCCCCGCAGCTCAATGACCCTGTTGGGTACCGGTACCGCCGGCTACGTTGACGGTGGCCCCAAAGAAGCGGCCTTCTCTGAACCGGCCGGCCTTTCCATCGCTGGCGGTAAAATGTACATTGCCGACACCAACAATCACGCTATTCGCGTAGCCGACATGGAGACGTGGGAAGTAACTACTCTGGACATAAAGTGGCCGGCCTAGGGAAGTCGGCGCTACCTGAATACAGCCCAAAGACCTTGGGGGCGGGTTTTACCCATCTGTTCCAACAAAGTCGAACCTGTGGAGGCCATCAGGTTCGGTGTGCCTTGCGTTGGGCGTAGCGTGGCGTGCGCTGCAGTATCAGGTCTGGGGGCAGAGATAATAAGTTTTCCGCTGGCAAGTCTGGGGCCTGTATCTGGGTTCGGCGTGATGGGCGGATGAAGCGCAGTTCTCGGCCCTGATCAACAAAAACGGCCACGGGGTCCTGTCCTTCGTAGGCGTAGATGGGGGCGTATTCCACCAGCAAGGGCAGAGATACCTCGTTGGGGT
>JAJEDS010000118.1 GCA_022821365.1 Dehalococcoidia bacterium
GGCGCCGGCCCCTCCGGGTCCAGCGGGAACGCTTCCTTGCTGACAAGGACCCAGCCATTCATGGCTTCACCCGCATCCAACCACCTGTGGCGTCCCCCAATAGCCGCCTGAGGATATTCCCCGGACAGGCTGCTAGCCTGGAAGCCGGTCTCGGTCAAGCACATAATCATCTCATGGTAGAGTTTCATGGAACTTCGTAGACTGATTCAATTATCCAGAGGTCTGAAGACTGCGTACCGCGGAATGGACGCCAACCGCCGCGTGGAAAGATTCGAGGGATGGCTGGATCGGGCATCCAAAGATGACGGCGCCGCAACCGGCTACGATCACGCCGAAACGGTAAGGGAATACTACGACCTTTGTGGGGAGTTAATGGTGTTCGGCTGGGGCGAGTCCCTCCACTTTGCTCCCCTGTCACCCGGCGAGAGTCTGGAAGACTCCAAGGCCAGGCACCAGCGACTGATGATCGCCAAGCTGGACTTGCGCGACGGCATGACGGTAATTGATGTCGGCTGTGGGATTGGCGGCCCGCTGCGCCGGGTCGCTCGGGACGGCGGCGCCCAGGTCCTGGGGGTCAATACCAGCAAAACCCAGTTAGACAAGGCGAAACGGCTTGACGCCGAGGCGGGCCTCGCCCACCGGGTCAACTATCTGCAGTGCAGCTTTATGGACATGAGCGCCATCGCGGATAACACCTTTGACCGGGGCTACGCGATCGAATCAACCTGCCATGCGCCGGACAAGACGGCCGCATTCGCTGAGATCTACCGCGTTCTGAAGCCGGGGGCCCTCTTCTGGGGGCAGGAAATGTGCATGACAGACCAATTCGACCCCGGCGACAGCCGGCACCGGGCCATCAGGCAAGACCTGATGCGCGGCATCGCGCTAAAGGATATCGCCACCATGGGCGAGGTTAACCAGGCCTTGGAAGCAGTCGGATTTCAGGTGTTTGAGGGAAGCGACATGGCCGCGGGGGACGGCGGCCCGACCACGCCGTGGTACCGGCCCATGGAAACTCGGCACGGTACACTGGGCAATACCTTGTATCGGGTTCCTCTTGGCCGCAAGCTGTTCACCCTGGGATCTGTGCTGGCCGAAACGGTGGGCGTGTTTCCCAGGGGCTCCGCAAGCGTCATCCGGTTGCTGGACCGTACCGCCAATGCCTACGTCGCCGGCGGAAAGTCCGGGATTTTTACTCCCCTGTACTGTTTCCTGGCCCGCAAACCCGGTTAGTCGCATCCTGCCAATGAGGGCGACCGCGTCTATGCGAATAGTCATCCAGAATGGCCAAGGCGTCATTCTTGACGGGGGAAAGTTAGGATTGCTTAGAATCGCGCAAGGTGCCCCAACACTTAGGGGCGGGTTTCAAACCCGCCCCACTCTCATTCCAGGACTTCTCCTGCCCGCCAAAACCTGCCAACAAAAAGGCCGGAAGGTCACGCGCCCCCGCCGCCTAAACCGGCACCGGCCGCCGCCGTTCCGCTATGAGGAACTTCAGCTTCTTGCTGGGCTTCATCGACGGCAGTGGGCTGAACTTGAACCTGTAGTTGGCCGGCCGTACTTCCAGCTTGAAGTAATGAGCAATCATCAGCAGGTTGACCGCCAGTTGCAGTTCCATCCACCGGGTGCCGAGACATCTGTGCGTGCCCAGTCCATAGGGAGCGTAGCCCGCATTAAGATGTTCGTCTCTTGGTGGCAAATAGCGGTCAATATCAAACTTGAACGGGTCCGGGAAGGCTTCTTCCATAAAATGCGCGGCCGTCTGGGCGATAAAAACCCTGGACCCTACCGGCAGCTCGTAAGTCCCCACCAGGCTCGAGTTCATCACGTTCCTGATCGACATCGGCACCACGGGGTACATGCGGTGCACTTCCATAATGAAGCGGTGCGTAACGTCGATAGCGGGCAGGGCGTAGTCGCTCTCGCTGGGGTCGCCGTCGCCAAATAAGGCATCGGCTTCGGCCTGTATTCTTTCGTATAGTTCCGGTTGCGACGCCATCGCGTAAAGCGCAAAGCTGAGAGAGTCGCCCAAATACACGCTGGCTACCAGCGCCGCCGACAGGGCAAAACGCAGGTTGGTCTCCGGCACAAATTGCGGGTCGCTGGCGTGGAGGCTCAGCCAGTCGTCTGCCAGGTTCCGGGGCCGCCCGGCCCGCTGCGCGGCGGTGTGAACGCCCTGAATGCGTTCCAGCAATTTGTCCACGGATTTCGCCCGGCGTCTCATGCCCGGTGTCTTCAGCATGAACTTGGGCAGGGCCTTCATTATGTGTACGGTCAGCGCCCGCTCCTTGAAACTGGCCAGGTCATCAAAGATATCCTGCGATTCCACGCCAATGAACAGGGGCGAAAGTTGCGCGTTAATCAGCCGGCGGCTCATGGCGGTAGCCTGGTACACGTCGCCAACCTTCCACTCCGATATGAACTCCCGCACGTACCGGTACAGGTCGTCAATTTGCCCGGCCAGTCGCGCCCGCGAGTAGGCCGGCTGCATCGCCTTGCGCAGCCGGAAGTGGTCCGCTCCGTCTAGGGAAGGCATAACCCCGGACGCCCCATAGACCCTTTCAAAGTCCACGAAGTAGTCCCTGGCTCTCAGGTGAGTCCGCCCATTTCGATTGGCCCACTGGTTCATCTCCGGCCCCGCCAGGAAGGTCAGCGGCTCAGAGAAGGGCGGACGCAGTTGGAACACCGGACCATACTCTTTCGACAAGTCCGCGAACAGGGCCGGAATGTGTCCGGTGCGCAGGTGGGGACTCAGCAAAACCTTGCGGATGGGCGCCCGGGGAATTTCCCGGTCCAGTCTGGAAGGTCGCAGAAACGACCCCACCACATGCTGGGAAACCGCATTTGCAATCGAGCGGCCTATGATGTCCATGTTGCTGATGAAGCCGATTCGGTCTTCCGTCTCTTTATCCATCTCGAACATGAACCGGAATACGTCGTAAGTATTCATCAGGCTGATGATAACCGCGTCTCTCGGCGTGGGAATCTCGTTGTTGAAAACCGCCATCACAATGCGGGTCTTCACAAACTGCCCCACCGAGCCCTCTACGGACCGTCCCGACAATTCCCCCCGCCAGGCAGTGCGGGCCAGCGTCCAGAACTCCCCGTCGTGGTGTTCCAGCAGTTCCATGTCAACCAGGCGCTCCAGCGTCAGGTCGATTACCGACTCCGCCTGCGGGGCCAGCCGCTCGATCCAGTACTGCACGCTGCGCCGGCCCTGCTCTTTCGCAATCTCCCGCAGCGAAGGGTCCAGAATGGGATTGCCCGTTTCCCTTCCGTCCGTAAGGAACAACGACTCCATGTCCATGTCAATGCGCGACAAAAAGGAAAGTTCCGCCAGCACGGCCCCCGCGAAGGCGCAGTTCAGGTCACACCCGGGCACCTGGTGGAAGTACCCGCTCTCCTCGTTCAGCAGCGCGAGTATCAGTTCCTCGGGAAGGCTAAGCTGTTGGGCCGCCACATTTTCGGTTATGGAGGTACTCATTTCCCGTTCCAAACCCTATAAATTCCACTCAACTATATTTAATATGCTAACCCATGTACTATTGTAATGCAAAGCAAGTTTCGTAAAGGAAAACGCAAGGCAGGGGCAGAATCAGTCGCAACGTCCCGCCGTTGTACCCGTTCCCGGCGCCGCGCCGGTCCCCCGCAAACCGCCCCTGCCCCTGACACCCGTTTCTTGACAACCCGTCCCGCCTCTCTGACAATCACCTCAATCATTACACCACACCGCAAAACTACCGCCATGCCCACCGGCGGCCGCAAGGAGTTTCCATGACCACCAGTTCCATAACCTGGACCCAAGAAATGGTAGAAGTAGCCGGTACCAGCATTAACCTGGTCAAGGGCGGCTCCGGCGATCCCCTGCTGGTCCTCCACGACGAGATGGGCCATCCCGGCTGGCTCCGCTGGCACGAGGCCCTGGCCCAAAACCACACCCTCTACATCCCCTGGCACCCCGGCTTCGGCGAGTCCGAACCCCTGGACTGGGTGATGAATCTCCACGACCTGGCCGTCTGGTACCTCGGCGCCCTTGACGACCTGGGCTTGGAGGGCGTTGACGTCATGGGCTTCTCTCTGGGTGGCTGGCTGGCCGCCGAAATGGCGGTAATGAACCCCCAGCAGTTCAAGCGCCTGGCCCTGGTGGGCGCCGCCGGCGTCCGCCCGCCCGAGGGCGAAATCTTCGACATTTTCCAGGTGGTAGCCAAGGTCTTCATCACCCGCAGCCTGCTCAAGCCCGAGTCCGTCCCCGAGTTCCAGGCCATCTGCCCCGACGAACCCTCCGAGGAGCAGGCCTTCAACTGGGAGACCTCCCTGGAGGGCGCCTGCCGCCTCAGCTGGCGCCCCTACATGCACTACCCGGCCCTGCCCAACCTGCTCCCCCGCCTCAAGCGCCTGCCCACACTGATAATCACTGGCGACCACGACCCCATAGTCCCCCCCAGCGCCGCCCGCCTCTACCACGATTCGATACCAGGCTCGCGCCTGGAGGTAATCGAAAACTGCGGCCACAGGCCTGAGGTGGAGCAGACGGAAAGGTTTGTGGAGGTGGTGCGGGGGTGGTTTGGCTTTGCAGTATCGAGTGATATCGCCTAATGGTTACTGGACCTTCGTTCTCAACCAGTTCTAAACAATCGGGGTTCATTTGCGGCACTTTCCCAAAAGGATCTGACGGATTAAACGGCCCCGTCTATTTGTTCAACCGTCCACAGACGGCACAGTAGTGATCGATTTCAGTTGAAACATGTAAGAATCAACTGAGCCGATTCGAAATGATCGAATCGGCTCAGCTTGAAACCTGCGACTGCTAACAGTAGGCTAGAATCCGTCCAATCGTGACTGGCTACAAGAGGGATCGGTACCTCGCAAGCTGTAGACCTTGTTGCTTCGCACTAACGGCGGTCCACCAGGATATTTGCGACCGTGGCTACTTGGGGCATTCCCTGACAGGTCTGCCAAAGCCCGGGTCACATCGTTAATAACCTGCAAGTGGGACTTTCCCATGTGCTGCAGCGTTTCGTCCAGATACTCTATAACAAGGGCGGAACGGCACGGCCCATGATGGGTCACGTACTCGATGCATCTCATCTCGACGTAATCCCAATAATCAGCCATTCTTGTGTGTCCTTTCTGAGTGTCGCCGCAACGGGAGGGATTCGACTCCATCCCGACTTGACCCTAACGGGCCGAAGGGATATATTCCCCTCGGGTTCCCAAATCCGCTAGGAGTCCCCGCTGCAGCGCGGATTCCCAATTAAAACATCCCCCATCGTTCTCAAGGTGGGGGTTGTTACTATTAGGCTAGTTTTATCATTCTGTCTCAAACGAATGCGTGGGACCACCGAGTGATTCCCCCCGCTGCGACTTTGCATCTTCGGCAAGCTTTTCTGTTTCCGGTTCATCCATTGATGTTCCCATGCCAAAAAAGGTGTCGGTAAGAGCCC
>JAJEDS010000182.1 GCA_022821365.1 Dehalococcoidia bacterium
CATGCGGTAGATGGCGATTTCGCGGTGGTACTTGCGCTGGAGGGCGCGGATTTCGCGTTTGATTTCGCTGAGGGTCATCATGGTCTATTTCCTTTTTTTATCCACGAATGGACACTAATGTTCACTAATGGGAATTTTTTAGTAATGGTTCCATTTGGTTCCGTTTTGGCCCGTTTTGGGGGGTTATCCACGAAGGGCACGAAGGGGCACGAAGATGGGGATATGGTTTTATGGTGGAGATGGGTTATGCAGGGTGGCAAGGGGGGAGTGTCAGTAGTTCCAGGGCACGAAGGGGGCAGGTGGAAGGACGGGATGCAAGGAAGTGGGGCCCCTAAGCCTGTACCTGAATCAAGGGCTTTAGCAAACGCCTTGCTAAAGGCGGGAAAAAAGTCTGACCACTATTGGACAATTGCGCCGGCAGCACTTATAATCCGACTGCACATATACCGGCAGAAAGCAGTTGCCACCTTAGGCGAAGCTCTCGCATCAGCCCAACTGTATCTGTCGGATTTGCTTGTCTGAGACAGTTGGGGCTGGTGAACCGGAAGAAACTGAGAGAAGGAGTAAAGGTATGGCAGACAGTAACGACATTATGTTGATGGCCCACCTTATGCGCCGCGCCTGCTTTGGCGCGTCCTATGAGGAGCTGGAACGGCGGGCGGCCATGGGATACGAGGCCACCGTGGAAGAACTGCTCCACCCCGAGGACCAGCCCGACCTGCAGATGGACGTGATGAACCGCTACATGCACGGCTGGCGCGACCTCAACGGGCTGATGGCCAACCAGGGCTATTGGACCTACCGCATGGTCAACTCCCCCCGGCAGCTGGAAGAGAAGATTTGCCTGTTCTGGCACGGGATCTTCTGCGTGGGGGACTCCAAGTGCATGCGGGCCCGCCAGATACTGCTGGAGCTGAACAATTTCCGCTCCCACGGCTTGGGCAATTTCCAGGACCTGCTGATGTTCCTGTCCACCGACCCGGCGATGCTCTACTACCTGGACAACCAGCTGAGCCACAAGGAAGCGGTGAACGAGAACTGGGGCCGTGAGCTTTTGGAACTGTTCTCCATGGGCGTGGGCATGGACGGCGAAGCCAACTACTCTGAAGACGACGTCAAGGCGTGCGCCCAGGCCTTCACCGGCTGGACTATCGCCAACGCCATCCCCCGCTATCCCTACGGGAGCTACGCCAACCGGTTCCTCTACAACAAGTTCGACCACATCGAGGAAGACAAGACCTTCCTGGGCGAGACGGGAAACTGGAACGGCGATGACGTAGTCCGGATCATCTGCAAGCAGCCGGCGACGGCGCGCTTCGTTGCCCGCCACCTTTACAACTTCTTCGTGGCCGATGAGCCGCAGGTGCCGGCCTGGCAGCACACGCCGCCGAAGGACCCGGAACTGATCAAGGCCCTGGAGGACGAGTACTTCCGCTCCGGTTATGAAATCCGGGCGATGCTGCGGGTGCTGTTCAACTCCGACAGCTTCAAGAACGCCCGGTTCGCCAAGGTGAAGAACCCCTCCGAGGTGGTGTGCGGCACCCTGCGGATCGTCGGGGACTTCGACACTCCCAAGCCGCGGTTCTACGATCCGGCCCTGCAGATCCGCTACATGGGCCAGGACCTGCTGAACCCGCCCACGGTGGAAGGCTGGCACACCGGCAAGGAGTGGATTGACAGCGGCACGCTGGTGGAACGGGTCAACTTCGCCGCCGGCGAGATGGGACGGCTGGACGCCCCCGGTATCCAGGACATCGTGTCCCGCCTGGCCTCCCGCGGCGACGTAATCTCCGCCGACGACCTGCTGGACGGCTGCCTGGAACTGCTGGGCGGCTACTCCCTGATGCAGGAAACCCGGGACCTGTTCCTGTCCCAGGCCGTGAAGGCCAGCGAACTGCACACCAGCAGCGAGGAATTCGCCACGCAGGTGAGCCAGTTGCTGCAGCTGATCGTGGCTACCCAGGAGTACCAGTTCGCCTAGAGGGCGAGTCAAGAGAAAAAACTGGCTTCCCATGCCATCGGGTGAAAAAACCGGGCGGGAAGCCGGGAAAACAACCAGGTCAGACAAAGAAGGAGGAGATATGACCAGCACCAAGAAAGATCCGGTCCTGGTAGTTCTTCAGCTATCCGGCGGCAACGACTTCATGAACACCTTTGTCCCGTACACCAACCCCCTGTACATGGACAACCGACCCAACGTCCACATTCCCGTGGACCAGGTAATGCCCATCAACGACGAACTGGGCATCAACCCCAACATGCCCGAGTTCAAGGCGCTTTACGACGAGGGCAAGGTGGCCGTAATCCAGGGCGTGGGCTACCCCGTACCCAACCGGTCCCACTTCCGCTCCATGGACATCTGGCACACCTGCGAGCCTGAAAAGATTGCTGACGAGGGCTGGCTGGGCCGCGCCATCAAGGAACTGGACCCCAGCAAGGAGAACGTGCTGACCGGCGTGAACTTTGGCCGTGGGCTTCCCCGGGCCATGGTGGCCGCCGGCGTGCCCGTGGCTTCGGTGGGCAACCTGGAGTCCTATGGCGTGCTGACCACCATTGAGGCGGAAGAGCAGCGCTCAGAGGCTTTGGACATCTTCGCCCGCATGTACTCCCCGGCCATGGGCCAGGGCCCGGTGGTGGACTACCTGTCCCAGACGGGCATGGACGCGCTGAAGAGCGCCGACATTCTGGCCACCGCTCCCGCCCAGTACACTTCCTCCATCGAGTACAGCGACACTTCCATCGGCCAGTACATGCGCAACATCGCGCAGGTGCATTGCGCCGGGCTGGGCACCCGGGTGCTGTACACGACGGCTCCCTATAACAGCTTTGACACCCACGCCACCCAGTTGACGGCTCACGCCAACCTGGTGACGAACGTTTCCCGCACGGTCAACGACTTCTACCAGGACCTGAAGGAGCACAACGCCTCCGACAACGTGATGCTGCTGGTCTTCACCGAGTTCGGCCGCCG
>JAJEDS010000299.1 GCA_022821365.1 Dehalococcoidia bacterium
ACCACGCCCCCGCTCCTCTGTTCGACATCCCACCCCCAACCTTGTATTATATTGCCCAGCTAATCGGGCCCTTCCCAAGCCCATTTTGGCGGCCCGTTTCAACCTGTTTCGATAAGGAGATTCACATGCGTGGAGTCGCAATTGTAGCGCCGGTACGCACCGCCGTGGCCACCTTTGGCGGAGGCCTGCGGGGCGTGTCCGCCGCCGACCTGGCCTCCCTGGTTATCAAGGAATCCGTCGAGCGCAGCGGCATCGACCCCGCCAGGCTGGACGACGTCATCCTGGGCTGCGGCTATCCCAGTGGCGAAAACCCCGCCATTGGCCGCCTGGCCGGCCTCAAGGCCGACCTGCCCATCGAGGTGCCCGGATACCAGCTTGACCGCCGCTGTTCCTCGGGCCTGCAGGCCATCCTCAACGCCGCCATGCTGGTCCAGACCGAGAACGCCGACGCGGTGGTGGCCGGTGGCGTCGAGAGCATGAGCAACGCCGAATACTACGTCAACGAGGCCCGCTGGGGCGGCCGCTTCGGCTCCCAGACCTTCCACGACCGCCTGGTGCGGGCGCGGGAGACCATATCCCCGGAGGAGCGGTTCGGCTACATTTCCGGCATGGTGGAGACCGCCGAGAACCTGGCCAGGCAGTACGAGATTCCCCGTCAGGAGCAGGACGAATACGCCCTGCGCAGCCACCAGCGCGCCGTGGCCGCCCAGGAGGCCGGCAAGTTCGACCAGGAGATCGTGGGAGTGCCCATCCCCCAGCGACGGGGCGACCCTGTGGACTTCGCCAAGGACGAAAATCCCCGGGCCGACACCAACATGGAGGCCCTGGGCCGCCTGCGTCCGGTGATGCCCGAGGGCACCGTCACCGCCGGCAACGCCAGCAGCCAGAACGACGCCGCCTCGGTGTGCCTGGTGGTGGCCGAGGACAAGGTGGAAGAACTGGGCGTTACTCCCATGGCCTACCTGCGCGGCTGGGCCGTAACCGGCTGCCACCCCGCCTACATGGGCATCGGCCCCGTCCCGTCGGTCAACAAGGTCATGGGCAAAATCGGCATGGCCCTGGAGGACATGGACCTGATCGAGCTTAACGAGGCCTTCGCCGCCCAGGTGCTGTCGGTGCTGCGGGAGTGGAAGCTGCCCAACGAGGACAAGCTGAACGTCAACGGGTCCGGCATTTCCCTGGGCCACCCCATCGCCGCCACCGGCGCCCGCATCCTGACCACCCTGCTGCACGAAATGGAACGCCGAGACGCCCAGTTCGGCCTTGAAACCATGTGCGTGGGCGGCGGCCAGGGCGTAGCCGCAGTATTCGAGCGCCGTTAATTCTTTCATCCACGAATGTGCACGAATATTCACGAATGATAGTCTGGGGCAAATAAGCCATTAGTGATTATTCGTGCGCATTCGTGGATAAAACAAAAAACCTTCGTGATTCTTCGTGCCCCTTCGTGGATGAATTGAAAAGGAGAGGGAAGTATGGCCAATCGACACGATGAAGCCGACGTGCTGGTAATCGGGGCCGGCGCCTCCGGCGCCGCCTTCACCTGGAGCCTCACCCTGGCCGGCATCAAGGTTGTCTGCCTGGAGCAGGGCGGCTGGGTGCCCCTGGACGTCTTTTCCACCAGCGAACCCGACGCCCAGATTCACTGGCAGACCGATTTCCACTCCAACCCCAACGTCCGCGGCCTCCCCGAGGACTATCCGGTCAATGAGGCCGATACGCCCATTTCCCCGCTGATGTACAACGCCGTGGGCGGCAGCACCATCCACTGGGGTTCCCACTTCCCCCGCTTCCATCCCTCCGACTTCGTCCTCAAGTCCCAGGACGGCGTGGCCGACGACTGGCCCATGACCTATGCGGAACTGGAACCCTACTATGACCTGAACGATCGGATGAACGGCGTCTCCGGCCTGCGGGGAGACCCTGCCTATCCGCCCAAGCCCGACCGGCCCACGCCGCCGCTGGCCATCGGACGGGGTGGCGAACTGCTGGCCGAAGCCTTCAACAAGCTGGGCTGGCACTGGTGGTCCTCCGACAGCGCCATTGCCTCGGTGGAGTACGACGGCCGCCAGCCCGACACCGGCGGCACCCTGCGCTCCCTGGCCAGCGCCGACATCATCTACTGGCCCCGGGCCATTCGCCGGGGCGCGCGGCTCAAGACCTTCTGCCGCGTCCGGGAAATCCTGGTGGACCAGTCGGGCCGGGCCACCGGCGCCCTCTACTACGACGCCAACGGCAACCTGCAGGAGCAACGGGCCCGGGTCGTGGTGGTGGCCGGCAACGGCGTGGGCACCGCCCGCCTGCTCCTCAACTCCCGCTCGGCCCTCTTCCCCGAAGGCCTGGCCAACAGCAGCGGCCTGGTGGGCAAGAACCTGATGCACCACCCCTGCGGCGGCGCCATGGGCATCTTCGAAGAATGGCTGGGCGGCGAGGCCGGACCCCGGGGCAGTTCCATGCTGAGCCAGGAGTTCTACGAGACCGACCTGAATCGCGGCTTTGTCCGCGGCTATGACCTTCAGATTACCGGTGTAACCAGTTCGCCTTTGCCCACCGCATTGGGCGGCATCCAGCAGGAGACGGTGCCCTGGGGCGAAGACCACCACCGCGTCTTCGGCGAGCGGTTCGGCCATACCATCGGCATCACCGTAATGACCGAGGACCTGCCCGAGGAGAGCAACCAGGTGACCCTGGACCCGGTGCTCACCGACTCCCACGGCATCCCCGCGCCCAAGATCGAGTACAAGGTCAGCGAGAACACGGACAAGATGCTGGACCACGGCGTGGCGCGGGCCAGGGAAGTGCTGGAGGCTGCCGGAGCCAAAGAGGTCTATACCTCCCACATCCGCCGCAACGCCGGCTGGCACCTGCTGGGCACCGCCCGCATGGGCGACGACCCCAACAACTCGGTGGTAGACCGCTGGGGCCGGGCCCACGACGTCCCCAACCTGCTCATCATCGACGGCAGCATCTTCACCACCGGCGCCTGCATCAACCCCACCACCACCATCCAGGCCCTGGCCCTGCGCACCGCCGATTTCGTAAAGGGCGAAGGCAGCAGTTTGCTGGCGTAACCCCTGTTGCATCTGGCGACAATCCTAAAACCGGTCCCCGTCCAGGCGGCGGGGACTTTCCATCTCCTTCTGACCCCTGTACCGCTGAGGCGCGGCGGACGCGGGGGTTCGCAGAGATACTCTGCGCGCCTCCGCGTCCTCTGCGCCTCTGTGGTTAATGGAATCCTTAAAATGCGATCGCCCTGCATACTGACACCCGCCCCTTGCATCTCTTCCATCCCCTCTGTTAGCCTACCCCGGCTCTTCAAGTCAAACAAATATAAAGGAAGGTGAGTCATGCCCAGGGTAGTGCATTTCGAGGTCTACGCCGATGACATAGACCGGGCCAGCCAGTTCTACAGCGACGTCTTCGGCTGGACCGTGACCAAGATGGAATTGGACGGCGGCAACGTCTATTGGCTGATCGATACCGGCGATGACCCGGCGGAGGGAATCAATGGCGGCATGATGCCGCGCCCGACGCCCGAGGCGATTAACACGGTAGTTCTGGATGTACCCTCGGTTGACGAGTACGTGGAGAAGATTACCGCGGGCGGCGGGTCCTTGCTCGTACCCAAGTTTGCCGTCCCCGGCGTAGGTTACGCCGCCTACTTCAAGGACACGGAAGGGAATCCCTTCGGCATCTTCGAAGACAACAACTCCGCCGCCTGACTCCGGCGCTTCAAAGGAGGGCCCACATGCCCAGGGTAGTCCACTTCCAGATGTACGTTGACAATCCGTCCCGGGCCGAGCGGTTCTACGCCGATGTTTTCGACTGGACCCTCAACCAGTGGGAAGGCGACGACTCCTTCTGGCTGATCAACACCGGCGACGAGTCGGAGCCGGGCATCAACGGCGGCATGCTGGTGCGGCCCGAACCCTCGGCCGCCACCACCATCGTCATGCAGGTGCCGTCGGTGGAGGAATACACCGACCGCATTCAGCGGAGCGGCGGTACAGTTACCATCCCTAAATTCGCAATCCCCGGCGTGGGATACGCCGCCTACTTCCTCGACACGGAAGGCAACCACATCGGCATTTTCCAGGATGACGAAGCGGCGGCTTAGAGGTGGCGGTCCCGCCTTAGCCCCAACAGCAGGGGAACCACCGCCAACAGCGCCACCACCGCGGCAATCCGGAAGAACCGGTGGAACAGGTCAAGGCCAGCGTTCTGCAGTTCCGCAGTGTAGGCCGCCACCCGCGCCGCTGTTTCGGCAGGCGACTCGCCGGCTACAGGCAGGGGCAGGAGCAGCCCGCCGGTCAGGCTCTGGAAATGCCCGATGCCGTAGGCCGCCAGCGCCGCCAGCCCCAGGGTCATTCCCATCAGCCGCGCCACCACCACCATTGACGAAGCGGTGGCGTGGTACTCCGGCGGCGCCGCGTTCAAGGCCTGGGCCATTATGGGCGCAATCACCAGGCCGAAACCCAGTCCCGCCACCACCAGGTGCAGCGTCAACTCCGGCTCTCCCACGTCCAGCGGCCAGCCACTGACCAGGTACAGGCCGAGCGCAATCAACAACAGGCCAACGGCAATCACGGGCCGATTCCCCACCCGCGACAGCAACAGCCCTCCAATCACCGCCCCCACTGGTATGGCGCAGGTCATTCGCAGCAGCCACAGCGCCCCGGTGAATGGGTCCTTGCCCATAACCGTGTTGGCCATCAGCGGCACCGTCACCAGCGCAATTACCAGCGCCACGCCCACCAGCAACTGGGTCAGGTTGGCGGTTAAAAAATTCACCGTGCGAAAAAGCAGCGGCAGCAGCAAGGGCTGGTGGGTTCGGCGCTCCCAGAATACCAGTGCCACCGCCGTCGCCAGCCCCAACCCCAGCAGGCCGAAGGGCAGTCCCGAGCCCAGGGTGAACAGGCCTTCCTGGGACAGGCCCAGGGACAGCGCCAGCAGCATCGCCAGCGCCAGCGCGCCGCCCAGGTAGTCCACCCGCACCCCGGTCTGCCGCCGGTTGGGCAGCAACAGCAGCAGGGGCGCCACCAACAGCGCCTGGGGCAGGTTCAGCCAGAACAGCCACCGCCAGTTGGCCAGTTCCACGATGGCGCCGCCGTAGGCCGGACCCAGCATGGACCCCGCCTCCGCCGCGCCGCCCACAATACCCAGGGCCAGCCCCTGGCGTTCCCGGGGCACCGCGCTGACGGCCAGGGCAAAGCCGATAGGCACCGCCGCCGACCCGCCAATGGCCTGGATAACCCGCGCCCCGACCAGTTCCTCCAGGCTGCGGGAAAGGGCCACCAGGACACTGCCCACAGCAAAGATTACCAGCCCCACGATGTACAGCCGGGGCAGGCCGTAAACATCCGCCAGCCGTCCAAACAGGGGCATAAATGCGGTATATCCCAGCAGGTAGGCGGTAACCACCCACGAAACCCGGTCCAGTTCGCCAATGGGAATGCGCAGGTCCAGCATCACCGCCGGAAGAACCGTAACCACCACCGTCTGGTCCAGGGCAGTAAAAAAAGCCCCCAGCCCAATAATGGTCAGCACCAGCCATGTGGGCGGCTGCCGGTATGATCTCAAGGTCTCGCTGTGAAGCACAACTGGTCCACCGACATCCTCTCTTCGGGCGGCCACCTCTAAGCTCGTCGGAGGAGAGTAATAGGCTTTAGAGGTATTGAAAGCCCTTTAACTATCCAATATTATTCGTGATACTTCTGGTGTCGCCATGTTAACCGATAGACAAATCGAAGAGCTTCTCGTTGAGCCAAAACGAATATTAAGCAAACGCCCAGTTAACGGATACGTCGAAGAATTCTCACAGAAGCGTTGTGATCTCGACCTGGAATCTGAGGCAGGTGGTGAACACTCTTTTGCAGTGTTCGTCCGGCAGCACTTGGTATTTATTGAGAATTTTTCGATAGGTCTCAGGTTTCAAACTGGTACCCCATCGATGGGATTCATTACGTTGGTTCGCTATAACGGACCCCACGGAGAGTACAGCCTAAGCCCTGATGGCCACTATGCCAGCGCACACATACATCGCTTGACCGAAGCAGAATTGGTGGCGGGTAGCAGCCAACCTCAAGAGAGACTTCGACAGTTGACCAATAGTTACGGCACATTCAGTGAAGCTTTGCGTACATTCTTTCAGGATATAAAGGTAACTAACCAAGCGGAGTATTTCCCCGAACTTCTGCAGGGAGAGCTTTTCGATGCAGATAGGTAAGTTGACTGAGACGCTGCAAGAGAGAGTGTCTTCGCCTGTCCGTTATTACGAACGGAGGCAAGGGAATTACCAGATAATTTTCCCTATCTTTCATGAAGATGGGGACATGGTGGACATCTACTTTCAAGAAAGCCCCAGTGGCAGTGAATACGTTCGCATTTGTGACTTCGGCATGGCTCTAATGCGGCTCTCCTATACTTACGACATCACTACCGAAGCTCGCGGGAGAATATTCGATAGCATTCTAACTAACAACGGTGTCCATAATGAAAACGGGAACCTTTTTCTGGATTGCCCTGTCAACTCTGTTTATGAAGGTATTCTTCAGTTCGCCGGCTGTGTTCAAAAGGTTTGTAACATGCGCTATTGGCGTCGAGAGACAGTTCGAAACGTCTTTTACCAGGACTTGGAGCAGTGGATAACTACCAGCCTGGCAGTGTTTCAGCCCCAGCCAGACTTTTTTCCTCTGTCAGACTATCCCAATAGCGTTGATTGGTCTCTCAAGCACAACAATAGAGACTTCTACGTGTTTGGAGTACTGGGGAACGACAAAGCCAAGAACGTTGCCATTTCCTTGCTGGAATTCCAGAAAGTGCGTCTGCCCTTCTTTAGTCTGGTTGTACACGAAGACTTTGAGGACTTGGGAAGGCGGGAACAGCTATACCTTACCAGAAATGCCGATACCCAATATCCATCATTGATTGACTTCCAAACCAAGGCATTGGAGGACATCAACAGATTCGCCGGAGCATCCGCGTAGTTATAGCTCGAAGTCTCGATGCAAACCTGAATTATTCCACCCCCGCCCCCACCTCCGGCGCCTCAATCTCCGGCTCATCCTCCAAAGCCACCAGCCGCACCACTCTCACCGTATCCGGCAGGTCGCCCACAACCAGCGGGCCGGTCAGCTGCACCTGCCGCAACCTGCCATCGACCTTGCCCACCCACAGTACCGCCGGAATGGATGAATCGGGCAGCGCGCCAGGAATGAGTTGGGTCAAGGCTTCCGTGGGGCCATCCCCGCGAATCACGTAGGCGGGCTCGCCTTCCAGCCCCTCGTCACCCATCAGGGTCAGGTCATCCATCCCCGCCAGCAGGCCTGCCATCGACTCGGTTACGAAGTCGAAGCGGAAGGGATTCTGTTCCTTCTGCACCGGTTCCCAGGCCCCGCTGAACAGATTGGTCATAAAGGCCTGCTCCTCCACCACAATCACGTCCAGCTTCAGCACGGTACCCGACGCTTCCATATCCAGCGCCAGCCGGAACCGGTCCGGGAGGCTGGCCACACCCTCCGCGCCGACCAGATTCAGGCCCCTTGCCAGCGGGGTGCTGCCCACTGGGTGCTCCAGCACAAATTCCATGTAGGGGTCTAAGGTCAATTGATCGGCGGAGCGGGTGAGAATGGCTCGGGGGTCGGGTAGCGGCGTGGGAGTCGGGCTTGGTGTGGGGGGTGAAGCAGGTATGGGAGTGGCTGTCGGTCCGGCGCAAGCCAGGAGCAACCCGGCCAGCGCAATGGTAAAACAGACCGTGAGAACGGCCGCCAGCGCCGGAATACTACCCGTCATCGCGCCAGCGCCGGCGGTCCCCTAGTTCCACGACCAGAAAGCCACGCCGCCCTGGGCTATCTCCGATGGAGCGGCGTCGCCCACCGCGTCCAGCACGTACACCCTTGCGCCGGTGGGGCTGTGGCCGTTCAGCCGTTCCGCTACCGGCCCTTCCGAACCGGCCACCACCAGCCGGGTGCTGTCGGGCGACCATGGGGAGTGAGAATAGGCGTACTGGTCGAAGAAGCTGAACATGGTAAAGACCTCGCCGCTCGGGCGGAACCGGAACAACTCCCGCGCCTCCGGCGTCTGGTAGCCGGCCAAAGACCTTAATTCGGCCACCGGCGAGACTTTCATCTCAAACACCTGCTCTTCGGCGTCCACGCCTACCCAGGCCATACGGGCGCTGTCCGGCGACCAGTAAAAGGCAAGTAGCGGTTCTTCAACCAGGGTCCGCAGCCCGCTGCCGTCGGAAGACACCAGGCGAATACGCTGGTATATGCGCCCCTGGGGATCCGGATTGTCCGCTACCGCCAGGGTCCGGCCGTCGGGCGACCACATAAAGGCCACCAGCGGCCCGGTATCCAGGATATGCAGGGCCGTGGGCCCGCCGCTGCCGCCCACGTAGATGACGCTGCCGCTGGCGTCACCGCCGGACCACGCCCATCTCTCACCGTCCGCAGACAGGGCTGGCGTCCGGAAGCCGACGGCGCTGGCCACGTGCTGCGGATCATCCACCAGCAACGGCCGGCGCAGCAACTTAACCTCGTCCCGGGAGTGGACAATCAGGTTCTGCCCGTTGCCGCTCCAGCTGAAGTACAAGGGCGCGCCCCGCTCCAGGGCAATGGCCCCCTCCGCCGTATCGGGATTTACCGCGAACAGGGTCATCCCCTGTCGGGTGGTGGCCAGGAACGAAAGCAGCTCGCCGTCGGGCGACCAGTACAGGTAGTGAGGTGATCCGTCGGCGATCAGCCCGGGCACGTCGTTCTCGTACACTATCCGGCTTATCCCCGTAACGGCGTCAATGACCTGGACCGACACTTCCATGGAACGGTTCGGCGCAATCTGCACCCGGGAAACCGCCAGCCTGGTCCCGTCCGGCGACCAGGTGGGCCAGGCGTAGGACTCGTTGAAGTCCAGGTCCTGCACCTGGTAGAAAGCGGCGGTGTCCGATGGGCTGGCAGGACCGGCCGGGTCTGAAGGGCGTGATCGAACCCGGCTGACTCCGGTAAGCCGCCGTTCGTCGCTCCCGTCTGGATTGACCGTGAACAGGTCTCCATAAGGGCCTATGTAGGCAATGCGGTCAACAGCCAAAGAGGGTGATGCTCCTGTCCTGGACTCTTCTTCCGCAAGTGGCGGGGCGATGGTAGCAGCGGCAGTTCCCGTCGGTTTAGGAGTTGGGTCGGGATTCAAGGACGGCAGGTTACCGCACCCTGCCAGCGCCAGCAGCCCCACCGTGGCGGCCAGCCACCGCCATCCATCAGCCAGGATTGCCGTAAAGCGCGCCAGATGTCTTGACAAGCGCTCCTCTAACTCCGACGTTTCCGGTTTTTCCAGAATAACACCAGCAATCAACGGTAGCAACGGCGGCAATTTATTGCTGCAGTAACTCGACTCTGATGGTCTTCTGGGAACCGGTAGGGGCAGACCTGTGTGTCTGCCCTGTTCCGGCGGCAAAGTCCCGTGTATCCGCCCTGTTCCGGCGGCAAAGTCACCTGATTCTGCACTCCGGCCCTCGGAACATGCAGCGCAATCCCGCCTTACTGAACCTCTGAACAAATTACTGACACTCCCCCCTTGTCACCCTGCATAACCCATCTCCACCATATAACCATATCCCCATATTCGTGCCCTTCGTGGATAGCTCAAAAACGGGCCAAAATGGAACCAAATGGAACCATTATTAAAAAATTCCCATTAGTGAACATTAGTGTCCATTCGTGGATAAAAAAAGGAAATAGACCATGATGACCCTCAGCGAAATCAAACGCGAAATCCGCGCCCTCCAGCGCAAGTACCACCGCGAAATCGCCATCTACCGCATG
>JAJEDS010000051.1 GCA_022821365.1 Dehalococcoidia bacterium
AGCGCAGGGCGGTTCCGGCGTAGACCGGCGGCCCGCCCAGGCTGCGGCGGCGCCTTCGGGCGCTCCAGCGGCCCAGGGCCATGCGCACCGCCAGCCGGTCCCGGCGGGCCAAATAGCGCAGCCCGTCGTCGGCGAGGACGATACGTCCCTGTTGTTCCTGAACCAGGGACAGGTCGGCCAGGGACTGGACCACCTGCCTGGCCCAGCGGCGGGAGACGCCGCCCATCAGCCCGGTGAACTGCTCCGTGGTGCACCGGGGCCAGGCGGCCAATATGTCCAGGGCTTGCTTCTGGGCGCCGGTGAGCTGCAGGGCGAGACAGGACTTGACCTGCTCCGCAGGCTCGGGCATCAGGGCACGAACTTGATCGGAGTAGAGAGTGTCCGGGTCGGGCTTGGGCTGGCGCTTGTTGCGTGGGGTCTTGTCGTGAAATTCAGCGGCGTGGCCGTCCAGAAAGCGCTCAATGTGCGCCAGGATGTCGGCCAAGGACAGACGGGGCGCGATGGTAACCGCGTCGGCCATGCCGTGGCCGCACCGCTGCCAGGCAATGGCGTTGTGGTCTCCGGCCAGTTGCTCTCCCTCGGTGGCGACGAAGTGGAACTCGTGCGCCGTGGGATGGCCCAGGGTGCGCACGGCCCGGCGGTTGGCCTGGTCTGAGCAGGCCAGGACCAGGGTTGCCACCGGCTGCTGGCGGTAGGGCAGGTTCTCGGCGGTCCTGAAGCGGTAGCGCAGGTTGGGCGAGGGCAGCGTCGGTCCCTGGCGGACGATGCCCAGGGTGCGGCCCCCGGAGAGGGTGACCAGGGCGTCGTAGGGACCCTGGCGGTAGTGGTCCACCCGGACCGGCTGGCCGCTGTTGTCTGCGTCGGCGATGAGGGCGGCCACGTGATAGACCACCGCCACGGCGTCCAGCCGCTCGGTGAGAATGCGGAACCATTGCCGGGAGACCGGGTACTCGGTCAGGAACCGCCCGATGCCGTGTTCGGCCTGGGCTGCCGCAAGGATGCCCTGTTCCGTGGGGAAGTGGCGGAGCTGGGGGCGAGGACCCAGGTCGGGCAGGCGGTGGGACACCGAGTCCGCCAGGCCGTTTTCGGCCAGCCGATCCAGCCGGTCGCGCAGGGTGGACTCGGGAACCCGGCCGAAGCGGGCCAGTTCCTTTACGGTGGCCAGGGGCGCCTCGCACAGCAGCCGCAGGGCGTCCTCCTGGCTCTCGCTCAGCCGGTGCGCGGCAGGGCTGCGTTGCTCCCAGTCAGCCAGGGCGCCGTCCAGCTTACGCAAGAGCTTTCGCTCGCGCCTGGCGTTGGATACCAGTTCCTGGGAGGCGGCGTAAATGGCCTCGGGGTCGTTCCCCACGACGTTCACGACTGCCCTGGGCAGGGAGCGGCCTAGGTGTCCCCGTTCCAGGAAGCGCCAGACGGTGTACCGGGAGACGCCGAAGCGCCGGGCGGCTTGGGGCCGGCCGTGCCACAGGGCGTAGGTCTGCACGTACTCGCGGATGGCGTCGTTCAGGTCCAGGTTTTCCGGTGCCGGGTCCTGATTCGGCGGCGCCGTTGCCGGTATCTCAGTTTGCATCGCGTTCCTACTGGGGCGAAGGTTCAACACTCCATTGTCCAGGAGAAATTCGTCGAACATAAGGTCTTGCAGGACCTTACATCGGAGCGGGTTTTGTGGTATATGCGGGAGGCCGCGCAACGATGGCTGGAGCCGACGGGAAGGTGCGGAGTGGTGGTGAATGCGGCGCTTGCCTGTCGGAGTTCAGTCATCATCTCCGTCGTCGGTTGACGGCTCGCGTGGCTCCAACGCTGCACGAGAGGCTTCCCGCCGCAGGTGGGCGCGGACTATCATGCGAGCCAGGATGCGCAGTCCCCGCTGCAATTGCTCCCTCTGTTTCGGGGTGTACGCCGTCGATGACCTCTTCGGCGAAATGGGGTTGCGGGTGGACATTCTTTCTCTTTTGGCCTTTCTCATGCCGCCCCTCTAGGCGCGTCGGGCGGGATGACCGCTCCGCCGTGGCCGCCGGACATCTGGTATTTGTCCACCAGTCTGCGGGCCTGGAGCATCCAGGGCTATCCCTCGAAAGGGATTTCATTCGTGAAACCGTAATGGAGTCCACCCAATGCGTTGGCGTCTTCCTGATGATGACCCTGTTTATGGCTGCTGGGACGTCGGGGGCAGTACGGGAAGTCGATTTCGCTGCAAGTTGTGGGTTCGCGCGCTTTCAAAGCTGAGACGGAGGGACATCAGCCCCTGCCGGACGGGGAGCAGCGAACACTTCCTGTCAGAGGCCGGTGGCGGGAAATCGCAAGTTGCGCCGCCGGTTGCAGCAGGAGGCGAGAGGTGTAAAATCCGCTGAACTGTGAACAGAAGGCGTGACGGAGGCACGCGCCACAAAGTCCTGGGCGGACGCGAGGACTCGGCTCGGATGGGGGACTAGATGATGCTGCCCGTAAGTTGCGCATCGGCCTTGGAGGAGTGAACGCCTGCCAGGATGGCGCAAGTAGACCCCAAGCGCCGGTTGCCTCTGGGCCTCACGGGAAAGATGTTCTGGGGTGGCGTCACGAAGGCGAAGGGGGAAATGGCTCCAGTGGCAACGCGCGGGGCAGGCCGTTTCAAAGACCGCACGAATCAGTCAAGTGGTCCGAATTAAGTCTGGGCCGTTTGACATGCGAAAGGGGGTATCGAATAGCCCTGCATTCACTGAGACGCCGCCCTGCTTGG
>JAJEDS010000162.1 GCA_022821365.1 Dehalococcoidia bacterium
ATTATGTCCAGCAGCACCAGGGACGGATTCACCTTGCGGGCCATCTCCAGTCCCTCTCCGCCATCGGTGGCGGTATGGACCAGGTAACCCTCACGTTCCAGGTTGTACCGCAGGGCTTCCAGGAGATTCTCCTCGTCCTCAACGACGAGCACTGAGCGTTCCGCCACTTCACCCTCTGCCCGGGAATGCCCGTCCCGGGGCTTGCTGATGATGATCGATAATCGATGATCCTGGTTGAAAAGGCGCCTAACCCTGCCGCGCCGGACTGTATGGAACGGGCAACCGGCCTGTTACCGTTAGTCCGCCGCCAGCGCCAGTTCCGGGCTTTCGATCATGAGGGTGGCGCTGCGCAGTTCGTCCAGCGAGAACCGACTCACTTCCCGGAGGCCAGCCCAGGAAATCACCAGGGTTTCGTCGTATTCGATGCACACCGACCAGGGACTGAGTTCGTCCTGACGATCCAGGAAGGATGCCAGCTTCTGCCCGGTTTCGGGGTGGCGGTTTTCCGGCGCATTTTCCCTGAGCCAGTAGTGGGGAAATGCGGATTCCTGCCCGTTGCCCCAATGAAGGACGAGGGCATCTTCATCGCGGGTTACCTTGACGGTGGAGGGGGCAGCAAAGTCGTTCATACCTTCCTCCTTTTTACTGTCCAATCGAGTTTGTTCTGTCATAAAGAATATGCGGCAGGTATTAACCCCAAATTACGAAAAAGTTAAATGTTAATTTCTTGAATGTTAAAATCATATTAAACGCCTTAATATATAAATCGTCAAGTTTTGCCGCCCAAAAGGAATAAACCTGCCTTAAGATATCTGCTTTTCGATGAGTCTTTTACTGAAATCGCAACCTCCTGCCGGACGGCGGGAGTTGGCCTCTCGCTGGCACACCCCCCTTGCCACCCCGCATAACACACCTCCACCATAAAACCATGCCCCAATCAAACCACCCACCGTCGCACCGGCTGGCGCTGAACAGCCCTTCCTTCGCAGGGGCAGACCTGGGTGTCTGCCCTGGAATGATGCTCAAAATGGGACGAAATGGGACGAAATGGGACGAAATTCTAAAATCCCGCCTTCGTGCCCTTGGTGGAAAAACAACGCCGTTATGGAAGTGGGACTGGGGTTGCCGACAACCGCATGGACATAGCTGTCCCTAACCGCATTTCTTTTTGCAATTTCCCCCTGCCTCATTTAATATATACCTTTAGGGATGGGCAGTAGGGCAAGGGACCGGCCCGGAAGTTGGTCGCATGAGGGAAAGAAATTGAGAATGGGAAATAACCGGTGGCTCCGCAACAGCCTGGTTTACCTGTTGATAATTATCGGGGTGATAGTAATCTTCTATACCCTGATTCCGGCCTTCGGTACGCGCAACGACCTGCCCCTCACCGAAGTGATCGCCAAGGCCCAGAACCACGAAATCAGCGAGATTATCGTGGAGGGTGATAAGCTGACGGTCATTCCCATCGTTACCGGCGGCGCCGGCGGTTCCCAGTACACCAGCCGCATCAACGACCAGACCGACATAATGGAGGTCCTGGCCGATAACGACGTTGAGACCGGCCCCGGCGGGGTCCAGGTTACCTTCAAGGGTTCCGGCGGCCTGGGCAGTTTCCTCGGGCTGCTGCTTAACTTCCTTCCCCTGATCTTCTTCGGCGGCCTCATCCTGTTTATGATGCGCCAAGCCCAGGGCAGCAACAACCAGACCCTGAGCTTTGGCCGCAGCCGCGCCCGTATGATGCCCTTCAACCGTCCCACCGTCACCTTCTCCGATGTGGCCGGTGTTGACGAGGCCAAGACGGAACTGGTGGAAGTGGTCGAGTTCCTCAAGTACCCCGAACGCTTCCTGTCCCTGGGCGCCCGTATCCCCAAGGGTGTGCTGCTGGTGGGCCAGCCCGGCACCGGCAAAACCCTGCTGGCCCGGGCCGTGGCCGGCGAAGCGGGGGTGCCCTTCTTCCACATCAGCGGCAGCGAATTTGTCGAAATGTTCGTGGGCGTGGGCGCGGCCCGGGTCCGCGACCTGTTCGACCAGGCCAAGCGCAACGCTCCCTGTATCGTATTCGTGGACGAGATTGACGCCGTCGGCCGCCACCGTGGGGCGGGCCTGGGCGGCGGCCACGACGAGCGGGAGCAGACCCTGAACAAGATCCTGGTGGATATGGACGGCTTCGAAAGCAACACCAACATCATCGTGCTGGCCGCCACCAACCGCCCGGACATTCTCGACCCTGCCCTGCTCCGCCCCGGCCGCTTCGACCGCCGGGTGGTGCTGGACCTGCCCGACGTGGTGGGTCGCCAGGCCATTCTGAAGGTACACTCGGCCGGCAAGCCCCTGGGCGCGGAAATCAACCTGGAAACCCTGGCCAAGGAAACGCCGGGGTTCAGCGGCGCCGACCTGTACAACCTGATCAACGAGGCGGCCCTGCTGGCAGCCCGCAAGAACCAGAAAACCATCCACATGCCCGACTTCGAAGAGGCCGTGGAGCGCGTCATCGCCGGCCCCGAGCGGAAGAGCCGGGTCATCAGCAGCCGCGAAAAGGAAATGACCGCCTACCACGAGGCCGGCCACGCCCTGGTCGCCTGGGTGCTGCCCCACGCCGACCGGGTGCACAAGATTTCCATCATCTCCCGCGGCAACATGGGCGGCCATACCACCCTGCTTCCCGAGGAAGACCGTTACCTGTGTACCAAGAACCAGTTCCTAGACATGATGGCCGTCACCATGGGCGGCCGGGTGGCCGAAGAGCAGATCTTCGACGAGGTTACCACCGGTGCCAGCAACGACCTGGAACGGGCCACCAAGATCGCCCTCAGCATGATCAAGCGTTACGGCATGAGCAGCGCCCTGGGCCCCCGCACCTTTGGCAAGCGGGAGGAACTGGTGTTCCTGGGCCGTGAAATCAGCGAGGAGCGCGACTACGGCGACAAGGTGGCCGAAGAGATTGACCAGGAGGTCAAGGAACTGGTCAACAACGCCTACGTCCAGGCCTGCAACATCCTCACCGAGCAGAAGCCCAACCTGGTGCGGATTGCCGAGTACCTGATCGAGCACGAGGCCATTTCCGGGGATGCCCTGCAGCGCCTGTTCAACGGTGAGGAAATGGGCGGCAGTGGGGACACCGGCACTCCGGCCGTACCGCCCGAGACGCCGCCCTTCGCTCCCAAGCCGGCCCAGCCGAATGTTTCGCCCCAGCCGGCGCCCACCTTGTCCAGCCAGCACGACCAAGACCTGGGCGCCATGCCCTCCAGCGGCAGCGACAACTGACCGGCAAGAGCCAACAGCGCCCTCCAACCATTGCGGACACACCAGGGCCGGGGCTTAAGACCCCGGCCCTGGCATTTCCAGTGCCTGTTTAGTCCAGAAGACACAGCGCCCACGCCCGGGCCTCCTGGGAGAACTATACTGTGCGCACTGTGATGAGGTTCATAGGCAGACCCCTCAGCATCACCGGGCGCACCGGGCGCAAGGGGTTCTGGCGCTTTGCCTTCTTCTATGCCGCGGTAGTGGTCATTGTGGCAGTAGCGCCCTTCCCCAACCGACTGCCGGTCAACGCATCTGTCCTGGCATTAACCCTGCTCCTACTGCTGGCCGCCGTAAGGAGGCTGCGCCACGCCGGGATGTCGGGCTGGCTGCTGCTTCTCCCGCTGGTCCCCGTGGCCGGGGCCTTGGCCCTGATCGGCCTTCTGGCCAAGCCGGGAACGGGTGGGACCGGCGACGCCCCGGAAGCAAGCCCGGGTGTCGTCCGAAATGCCCTACAGGGATGGATGGAGATCGCCAGGTTCTGCGGTGCGGTGCTGGACTTCCTGGTCCTGTTCATCCGGTGGATGGGGCAGGCGATGGATGGCCCTATCACCCAATACTGCCGCAGGTGCCATCGCAGGATGTACCCGGCAGGCGCCCTCTACTGCGACGACTGCCTATCGGATGTCCGCTGGGAAGATGATGACCTCAGGAGCGGGCCAACCCGCAGGCAGGACTGAACTGCTGGCCGCTTCCAAACCGGCGACAACCGGCCCAACGGGGCTTAATCGGATATTCCTAGGGGGTGTCGTCAAAATGATAGCATGGTGTTAGATTGGTGTTGTGAGAGTGAAGGTGAGGGGTGGGGATATGACGGCAACGCATCGACGCCACGACATTTCTGACCGGGTTTGGGAACTTCTTGAGCCTCACTTGCCT
>JAJEDS010000209.1 GCA_022821365.1 Dehalococcoidia bacterium
AGGCTCCGGGGCAGGGTGAGCCTGCGCGAGGTGAACCGGCGCACCGGGGTATCCGGCTCCTACCTTTCCCAGATCGAGAGGGGCGAGAAGCAACCCGGCCCCACCGTGGTCCGCAAGCTGGCCGACCTCTACCGGGTGGACCCCCAGCAGTTGCTGCGGCGGGCCGGGCACGGGCCGCCGCCCGATCCCTACGGCGACGAAATCCAGGACGTGGAGCGGGCCTACCGCTACGTGCTGGACGATCCGGCCTTCAGAGTAGGCACCCGGCCCGACGGTCCCATGACCATCAACGCCAAGCGGTTCATCGTGGAGATGTACGAGAAGTTCACCGGCAAGAGGCTGCTGGAATGATGCAAAACACCCTGGGCGGCTTCTGCCGCGACCTGCTGGACGATGACTTATCCGGCCATGCCCTGGACCCCGAAGCAATGGCCGCCCGGTTCGTGGACTGCTTCCGCCTGCCGGTGCGACCAACCCTGGACCAACTGACCGCCCTGATGGAGCGGGCCGGGTTCGGCACGGTGCGGGACGGACACATGGAGGGGCTGAAGGGCGCCCACATCGGCGAACCCAGCGGCGAGTACCACATCTATCACCGCAGCGATCTCTGGGAAGGGACCAAGTCCCACACGGTGCTGCACGAAGCCTACGAGATCATCCACGAGACCATGTGCGACCTGCATTCCGGCGGCCCGCCGTGCCGGACGGTGTGCCGGGAGGCCGACCGCTTTGCGGCGGCGGTGTTGATGCAGCCAGACGTATTCCTGCCCTACGCCCGGGCCAGCGGGCTGGACGTGACGACCCTCCACGACCAGTTCGGCTGCGCCTATTCCTCGGTGGCGCTGCGCATGGCCGAGTTGGTGCGTGATACGCCCCTGCTGGTGGTCCTGTACGAGCGGGAAGAGCGGGGCGACCCGGAGGGCTGGACCGAGCCGCCCACGCTGCGGGCCGGGGTGGTGAAGCGGACGGCGGGCTTCGGGGCGCGCCGTTCCCCGCTGCTGAACGGACGCCGGGGTGGGATGCCCCACAAGAGCAAGGCCCTGCCCGCCGGTTCACTGGCGGAGCGGGCGGCCCAGAGCGGCAGGGCGGAGTACGCCGAAGAAGATGACGTTGCCGCCATCGCCGCTCCCGTCTTCTGGAAGGGACGCCTGGCCAAGGTCATTCTGGTGGCCGTGCCCTGGGAGCGCCGCAGCGTACTGGAACCGCAGTTGGGCCGCCAGAGTCAGCCGTATTCCAGGGTCAATTTCAGGGCGGTGGCCGCCGCGCCTTGACCGGGCGGGCCGGGTGTCCGATAATCAATAGTAAGACAAACGCTTACCTGCATTGGCAAAAAGAGAGACCATGCCCCCACGACGGAAATCAAGGACCATCACCTTCTCCCTGCCCCCGGAGATGTTCGAGCAGGTGCAGCGGGTGAAGGACGAAGAGGGCCGCGATATGAGCGAGTTGGTGCGCGAGGCCCTCCGCCTTTACATGGAAGACCGGGAACTGCGCCGCGAGGCCCGCCTGGAACGGCTGCGCTCCCGTCAGGTTGAACGTGAGGACATTGAACGAGGTGAAAGCTATGAGTAAGAAGAAGGACCTGATGCCGGCAGCACTGTATGCCCGGGTCTCCAGCGACCGCCAGGACGTTGACCTCTCCGTGGCTGCTCAACTACGTGCGCTCAGGGACTATGCCGACAAGAACGGCTACCTGGCCGTCCGCGAGTACGTGGACGAGGCCGAGAGCGGCAGGATCGCCGACCGGCCCCAGTTCCGCAGGATGCTGGACGAGGCCAGCAAGACCGACGCGCCCTTCCAGGAAATCCTGGTCTGGAAGTTCAGCCGGTTCACCCGCAAGCGGGAACACGCCGTCGCCTTCAAGTCCATGCTCCGGCGCAAGGGCATCCGCGTCGTCTCCATCACCGAGCACGCCGACGACACCCCCACCGGCAAGCTGATGGAAGCCATCATCGAGAGCGTGGACGAGTTTTACTCGGAGAATTTGGCCCAGGAGGTCGTGCGGGGGATGCGGGAAGCTGCCTCCCGGGGCTTCTGGGGCACCACCTACGCCCCCTACGGCTACCAGAAGGTTCCGGTCCAGGACGGGGCCAAGAAGCGGCCCAAGCTGGCTCTCAACCCGCCCCACGACGCCGTGGCCCGCCGCATCTTCGATCTGGCCCTCCAGGGTCACAGCGTCCTGGACATCGTGAAGACCCTTAACGGCGAGGGCATCCCCAACTCCAACGGCAAGCGGTGGCTCAAGACCACCATCCACGCCATGCTCACCAACGAAGCCTACACGGGCACCCTGGTTTGGGGTCTGAACGCCCGGGACGGCCAGGAGCCGGTCCGGGTGGACGACGCCTTCCCCGCCATCGTAACCCGGCTGGAGTTCGACCGCATCAACCGGATGTTGCAGTCCCGCGCTCCCGCCGTCGCCCATCCCCGCCGGGCCGTCAGCCCCTACCTGCTCAGCGGGTTGCTCAAGTGCGAGACCTGCGGCAAGGCCATGACCGCCGCCGAAGCCAAGAGCGGCAAGTACACCTACTACATCTGCCATTCCCTGCTGAAGCAGGGCAAGGGCGCCTGCGAAACCCCCAGGCTCAACGCCAAATCCTTCGAGGGGCTGGTCATCGAGCAGCTACGGGAGAATGTGCTCACCGAATCCAACATCCGCGACCTGGTGAAGCTGCTGGACGAGGAGATGGACGGCGTGGCACGGGAGCAACGGCAGAATCTGGAAACCATCGAGGCGGAACTGGCAGAGGTCAAGCGGAAGCTGGACCGCATCTGGCACTTCGTCGAGAGCACCGACCTGGACATGGCCGACGCCTCTGAGCGCATCCTGGAACACCGCCACCGCCGGGAGCAACTGGAAGCCGCCGCCGAGGAAGCCCGGGAAGCGTTGACTCAGAGGAGGGAGTTGCTGGACAGCGCCGACACCATCGCCGCCTTCGCCGAGGAAATGAGCGAGTTCCTCAAGACCAGCGAGTTGACCGAGACCAGGGCCTTCGTGCAGTCATTCGTCAAGGAGGTGCTGGTGAGGCCCGGCAAGGCCTCCATCATCTACACCATCCCCACGCCGGAGGATAGTCCCATAGGGGGCAAGGACGCCGCTGAAGTCGCCTTGAACGGCGGAGTTCGCAGTATCGGATACGGTGGTGGAGCTGGC
>JAJEDS010000083.1 GCA_022821365.1 Dehalococcoidia bacterium
GCGTGGGCCATAGGCATGTTAGGAATTCCGCTGGGGATGCTGGCTGCCAGACGACCGCGGGGGTTCTTTGACCGCATCGTCAACGTGCTTTCTTTCGCCGTCATTTCTGTTCCCCAGTTCTGGCTGGCCCTGATGCTGATCCTGGTGATTTCGGTGCAGCTTGACTTGCTGCCCACGTCCGGGTTCAAAGGGCTGGGCCCCGAGGGCTGGAAATACATGGTGTTGCCGGCCATGGCTCTGGCTCCTACGGTGCTGGGCCGCAACGCCCAGATCACCCGATCAACCATGATCGAAGAAGTGGCCAAGCAGTATGTTTCCACCGCCCGCTCCAAGGGCCTCGGGGAAACCGCCATTCTCTACGGCCACGTTCTGAAGAACGCTTCCATTTCCATTGTTACGTTGATGGGCGACGAACTGGCCGGGTTCATGAATGGTTCCACCGTGGTGGAGATCATCTTCGGCTGGCCGGGAATCGGCAAGCTTCTGATCGACGGAATCAACGCCCGTGATCTGCCCATCGTTACGGCCTCAGTGTTTGTTGTGGCCCTGATGGTGATGGTAATCAACCTGTGCGTGGACCTGCTCTACACCTGGCTGGACCCGAGAATTTCCTATAGCTAGTTTGATGTAGCTGAAGATGCCCGTCGCCATGTGCCGAGAGGTCATGGCAGTGGCGCACAAGACGCCTATTCTGTTCTGAGGATTTGGTTTCGACATGGCAACTGACATGACGGCCGCAGTGCAAAAGCCGAACCCGATAGTCGCAATTTGGAATCACGCCCTGTTGCAGGCGTTCTTGAATGACCCGATTACCTTGTTTTCGGCGTTGTTCCTTTTCGTAATCGTAATGGCGGCAGTTTTTGCCCCATTTGTGGCGCCCTATGACCCGCAGAACCAGCAGTTGAAGCTGCGGCACCTGCCCCCGGACATTGCGGCGCATCCTGCCACCATGCGGGTGGATGGCCAGAACGTTACGGAAGACCGGCGCTTCATATTGGGAACAGATCACCTGGGCCGGGATTACCTTAGCCGACTGATTTATGGCGGCCGGATATCCATTTCTGTTGGATTGCTGGGAGTGCTGGTATCCAGCGTGATCGGCGTCTTCCTTGGCATCACTGCCGGCTATTACCGAGGGATTCTGGATGACGTAATAATGAGGGCGGTGGACATATTTATGTCCGTGCCGTTATTATTGCTGGCCCTGATGGTGTTATTCATCCTGGGGCCCAGCTTTACAAATATCATCATCGTGTTCGCGGTGGCCCGGTGGATGCTCTTCTGCCGTGTTTCCCGAGGTGTGGTGCTTTCATTGCGTGAGCAGGCCTTTGTGGATGCGGCGCGGGCCATCGGCGCCAGCGACGGCCGGATAATCGGGCGGCACGTGCTTCCCAACCTTATTACCCCGCTTTTGACGCTGGCGGCGCTGGAGGTGCCCCGCAACATCCTGACGGAATCCACCCTCAGCTTCCTGGGCTTCGGCATCCAGCCTCCCGAATCTTCCTGGGGCCTGATGCTCTCCCAGGGCCGCGACTACATCGTTACCGCCTGGTGGGTGGTGGTGGTGCCTGGTACCGCGATCTTCCTGACTGCCCTGTCTTTCAACCTCTTCGGTGTCTGGATGCGTGCGGTTAGCGACCCCCTGCAGCGTTGGCGCTGGCTCAAGGCTACCAAGGAAGCCAAGGAAGCTGGCGTAGGCTGATAATCCGGCTTTCCAGGCAAGACAGGACTAGATCAAGCCCCCGATGGACACGTCCGAAATCGGGGGCTTTTACTTTTGGCCCAAAATGCACCATAATGGCGCCCATTGATGCTTGGGCATGACCTTAATTCGTCCAACTAATGGGCTTGTGCGGATATTTCTCATAACTGGGAGGCGCTTGCATGGAACGGGTTACTATCAGGGAGGCTTCCCAGCGGCTGAGAATATCCACTGCCATGGTACGGGAGTGTATTCGAGGGGGCGAGCTGAAGGCCTTTAAGGAGACCCGGGACGATGGAGGGATGGGCTGGGTAGTGGAGTTGCCCGAAGATGGCTGGGTCAGTGAAGCAATTGCTGCCGAGTTGAATCGGGAGTTCTCTCCCTGGTGGTGGGGAACCCAGGACAAGACCGGCTACATCCACTACGTGGAGTCCCTCTCCGCCTCCTCCTGGGAGGAAACGGTACCCAGGTTTCTTTGCGGAGAAATCGGCGATAACATTTGGGCAGCCACCGATCTTCGGCAGGAAATGCTTTGCCTGGAATGCCAGATGAGGGCCATGGAGCAGGGACTTCCCCAGTCAAACCCCTCCCCACAGGGTTAGGAGACTCCAGTTTCTCGCACTTCGGAAATAGTGCCGATGAGGATTGGGATATTATCGGGACAGGGGGTAACCCCCTGTCCCGATTGTTTCGGGAAAGTTGAGGCCAGGCTGACAGGGTTCACTCAAGGAAGAAATCCCTGAGAGCCACGTAAGTTTGCTCCGGCAGTTCTTCGGCGATGTAATGGCCGGAGGGCATAGACTGACCTCTCACGTCGGTGGAATAGTCCCGCCAAACGGCCAGAACGTCCTGAGTTCGACCTACGTAACCCCGGTCGCTCCACAGAGCCAGGTGGGGACAGGTCACCTTGTTGGCAAAGTCTTCCTCGTCGTGAACCAGGTCTATGCTGGCGCCGGCCCGGTAGTCTTCGCAGATGGCGTGGATAGTGGCCGGGTCGGAGGAACAGCGAACGTACTCTGCCACCGCCTCCTCGGGGAATACGTCCTGCCAGTTTGAACTGCGCTGAAAGCTGTAACGTATGAAGTAGTCAGCGTCGGCCCCTATCACTCGCTCGGGAAAGTCGTAAGGCTGGATGAGGAAAAACCAGTGGTAGGTGTTGGCCGCCATTTCCTTGTTCACAATCTGGAACATGCGGTGGGTCGGAATAATGTCCAGGGTGGCCAGTTTCAGCACCCGTTCGGGGTTGTCCTTGGTCAGCCGGTGAGAAACCCTGGCGCCCCGGTCGTGGCCGGCCAGGAAGAAGGACGTGAATCCCAGGTTCTGCATGGCCTCCACCAGGTCACCTGCCATGGCTCGCTTGGAATAGTTGAAATGCTCCGGGTCGCCGGACGGTTTCCCGCTGTCGCCATAACCCCTCAGGTCGGCGGCAACGACTGTGAAGTGATCGGCTAGTCGTGGCGCTACCTTGTGCCACATTACGTGGGTTTGCGGGTAGCCATGGAGCAGCAGCAACGGCGGTCCGTTGCCGCCGGTCACAAGATTCACGGCAGCGCCGCCGGTCTCGATTTTCCTTTCTTCAAATCCTTCGAACATGGTTCCTCCGTCAAGCTGTTCAAATAGCATCGTTTCAGCCAGGAGGGCCTGGGCGCACAGGATTGTTGCCCCTCCGTCCAATGGGTATAGAATACACGGCAAACCTGATGAGAGGAATGTGCGGTTCGCCTCTCAAACCTGGTCCGCACAACAGGAGGAAAGGTATGGCAACTCTGCAAACCGTTCTGGGCGCAATCGAAGCTGACGATCTGGGATTCACTCTCAGCCATGAGCATGTGGGAACCAATGCCGCCGGGCTGCGCCACACCTACCCGGAGATAATTGATCGCGAGGGCATCATTGAACAATCCACGGCTGCCCTCAAGGAGGCATACGACGAGGCCGGCTTGCGGACCATCATCGACGTGAGCACCTTTGACCTGGGTCGCGACATAGCGACGATCGCACAGGTATCCAGGCAAAGCGGTGTGAACATCGTCGTCGCCACCGGCAACCACCTGGCGGTACCTCGTCCTTTCGGCGAAGTTTCCCCGGACGTTATAGCCCCCATGTTTGTCCGTGAAATCGAAGAAGGCATTGAAGATACCGGCGTCAAGGCTGCGGTCATCAAGGTTGCCAGCGACCGGGGCGGAATCACTCCGCCCCAGGAGAATGTGCTGCGGGCAGCGGCCCGGGCCCACCACCGCACCGGCGCCCCAATTTCCACCCACACCTGGTCGCCCGACCGGGTTGGCGACCAGCAGGTGGCCATCCTGGAAGAAGAAGGGGTCGACATGGAACGGGTCTCTATCGGCCACAGCAATGACTACACGGAAATGGACTATCTGTTGGGCCTGTTGGACAAAGGGGTCTGGCTGGGGCTGGACCGCTATCCAGGGGGAAGGGTTCCGGGAACTCCGGACTGGGAGGTCCGAACGGAAATAGCCTGGAAACTGATTGAAGCCGGGTTCACCGAAAGGATTATGCTGTCGCACGACTACTCGGTTCCCAAGGCGCGCCACGGTGCCGAGGTGCAGGAGGATCGCCGCCGCGCAAACCCTGATGGCTACAATTTCATTCCCCGCAAAGTCCTGCCCCGCCTGCGGGAACTGGGGGCCACCGATGCAGATATTCACCAGTTGATGGTGGTCAACCCGCGCAAGTTCTTCGCCGGGGAATAGGGAGAGGAAACTGCAACAGGCAGAACCATAGCCATGACGATAAGCGCATTTTCCTCGAACCCGGCATACTTTCGCTGCCCGGCCTGCCAGCGCAGGAGAATTCGCGAGTCGTACCCGTGCTGGTGGCCAACGGCCGACGATACAT
>JAJEDS010000115.1 GCA_022821365.1 Dehalococcoidia bacterium
AGATAAATGTCTTGGGGTAAAACGGAACGTCGTGGTATGGTAAACGGGTGGTATTTCAGAGGATGTCTCTCTCCGCGATTTAACGGATATTCGCCCAGCCCATTGCACACGCCGGAGTTCAATTGGCGGAACCAGTCAAAATTCGTACGTCCGCGCCGGACCGCCGCGCCCGCGTCATAACCAGGGCTGTCCCATCCGCAACCCTGGTTGCCCTGGTGTGCTTCCTGCTATCGACCGCAAGTCCGGTGCAGGCGTTAGTGTTCCCTGCTGACCCTGGCCTGGCGCCTGCCGACACAATCTCCGGACAGACTTCTTCGCTGCGGGGGCAGGACGAACCTGCTCCCCCAAGCCCGCTCCTTTACCTGGACATTTGGCTGTTCGGCGGCCTGGTGCTGCTGGTGGCCCTCATCGTTGGTATCAAGTACTTGTGGAAGGCCTTCCAGCCCGACGACCGCGACCCCTCCGAGGGCCTGCAGCCCTGGGAACGCCCCGACTATGACGACGAATAGCCCAGCCGGCACAATAGGTTACCTTCGTCATCGCACTTGTCCCCTAGATTCGGACGAGCCTTCCTCTTCATAAACACCTGGACCCACGCCCTGTCGTCCTCATCAGTCCACCCATCGCGGTGTCGCCCACACCCTTGCCAGCCTGCGTAACACCCTTCCACCATCAAGACTATGAACCATTTAAACCGCCCCACATCGCAGCGGCTGCCCCTTTCTTGACGCCACCGGTCGTAGGGGCAGACCTGTGTTCTGCCCCGCTCACGAGTCCCTCCCTGCTCCACGGGGGAAGGTCAGGATGCAGGTGATGTAGAGGACAGGGATGAGGGCAAAATAGGCCAGAATGAGACGAAATAGTGCCGAAAATTCAAAAATCCCTTCCTGCCCTTTCGTGTTCTTCGAGGAAAAATAAAAAACGGTCGTGTCCCAGGGCAAAGGCATTTTAACCAAAGGACCGGTCCGCCTGAATTTATCCCGGCCTGTTTCCCACCAGAGAGGCACAGTGTACGCGGAGTTGCACGGAGAATCTCTGTGCTCCTCTGCGTACTCTGCGCCTCTGTGGTTAAAGGAAGTCTCCAGGTGCGATTGCCATGGTCGTGTCCGAACATCCTTGCCAGTGCGCCCCCGAGAGGTTAGAGTATTCACTGTCCGCTGTAGATTTGTCTGCGGTCGGCGGCTCCCTTTAGAGCATTGGAAAGCTGTGAACGTCCATTATTCGAAAGGATAATGGCGGATACCATAGATTAGAACTTAATGCGCCGGAATTATCCGGCCAACAAATTCAGGAGGTTCTCACGTGTACCAGACCATTAGCAAGGAGACCATGGAGGCGCTGGGCAAGATTGATACACCCAGCATCTGCAACGCCATTGAAGGTTTCAACGTTCGCGGCAAGGAAGAAGGCTTCATGCTGCCCGAAATCAAGGGCGTCTTTCGCACATTGCCCCCGGCGGTAGGTTATGCGGTAACCGGCGTAATCAGCGCCGTGCAACCCGAGGGCCGCAACGTATCCCGGGAGGACTGGTGGGACCTGATCGTTTCCGTGCCCGAACCCCGGTTCATCGTCCTTCACGACATAGACAACCCGCCCCTGGGCGCCTACTGGGGCGAAGTCCAGGGCAACATCCATAAGGCCCTGGGCGCCGTTGGCGTGGCCACTGACGGCACCGTCCGGGATATTGACGAAGTGGAGGCGCTGGGCTTCCAGTTCTTCGCCAAGGAAATTTCCGCGTCCCACGCCTACGTTCACCTGGTCGAAATCGGTATTCCCGTAACCGTTGGCGGTCTGACCGTCAAGACCGGCGACTTGCTTCACGGCGACAAGCACGGCGTCACCAGCATCCCCTTCGAGATCGCCGAGCAGATTCCAGCCATGGTCGACACCATTGCCGACTATGAACAGAAGACCATCGGCCTGTGCCAGTCTCCGGACTTTTCCCTTGAGGCGCTCAAGGAAGTGGCCAAGATTACCCGCCCTTATTAGCTGGAACCAATGGCCCGGTGCCCCATCCATTTCCTTCCCGCGCCGGGCCCACCAGAACTGTCTCGAAAGTCCCTTCCCTTTCGACAGGGGAGGAGCAGGATTGGGGATGACACTTCCCGTTGTCACCCGATACCTGGGAAGCACGAGTAAACCCGATTGGCTGGGAGTCCCGAATAACTCATGAAAGCGCTGATATCAACCGCCCTGCTGGTTCTCCTGATTGCTATGACCGCCTGCGAACTCCCGCAGGAGGAGGCAACCGCCACACCTATACCTGATGTGATTCCTACTCCCAGAATCGCCGATACTCCCACGCCGGCCGTCATTGGCACGCCTACTCCGGTAACTGTGGGCACTTCCGATGGCAGGTCCATCCGGCAGTATGCACAGGCGCCGGCAATGGAAATCGACCCCGAGGGCGACTACACCGCGGATATCCAGACTAACCAGGGCACCATTTCCGTGGAACTCTATGCCGAAGACGCCCCGGTGACGGTCAACAATTTCGTCTTCCTGGCACGCCAGGGCTTTTATGACGGCGTCATCTTCCATCGGGTTATTCCCAACTTCATGATCCAGGGAGGCGACCCCACGGGTACCGGCACCGCCGGCCCCGGCTATCGCTTCCAGGATGAAATAGTGCCCTCCCTGGCCTTCGACAGCGCCGGCATCCTGGCCATGGCCAACTCCGGCCCCAATACCAACGGCAGCCAGTTCTTCATCACCGTGGCCCCCACCGCCCATTTGACCGGCCGCCATACCATCTTCGGCAGGGTAACCTCGGGTCAGGAAATTGCTGACGCTATTTCCGTGGCTCGCGCCGACCGAAACAACCGACCCCTTGAAGAGGTGGTCATCCAGCACATCGAAATCAAAGAGAGCAATTAAGAACTTCTTAACCACAGAGCCAAAGAGTACCAGGGCCCCACGGAGCATCTCTGCGAAACTCTGTGTTCTCTGCCCCTCCGTGGTGAAATCCACCTTGGCAAAGAGACATCGTGACCTTCCAGAATCTCATTTACGAAAAGAAAGACGCCATCGGCTACCTGACCCTCAACCGGCCTGACCGGCTCAACGCCCTGAACGCCGCCCTGCTGGCCGAGTTTCGCGAAGCGCTGGATGTGGTGGAGGACGACCCTGACATTCGCGTCATTATCCTGACCGGGGCCGGCCGGGCCTTTTCGGCAGGCTTTGACATCACCCGCGAACCCGGCGAATCGGACCCCCAGGATATGCAGCCTGACCAGTGGCGCGCTCACCTGAAGGGCCATATCGACACCTTCATGAAGGTCTGGAACCTGGGCAAGCCCGTCATTGCCGCCGTCAACGGCTACGCCCTGGCCGGCGCCTGCGAACTGGTCCAGGTCTGCGATGTCAAGATAGCGTCGGACCGGGCCGTTATGGGCGAACCCGAAATCCGCGCTGGCGTTGGCCCTCCGCTCCTCATAACTCCCTTCAGCGTTAACCTGGCTACGGCCAAGGAACTGCTGCTGACCGGCGACACCATCGACGCCCACGAAGCCGCCCGTATCGGCCTGGTAAGCAGGGTTGTTCCCCACGACGACCTGATGAGTGAATGCGAGAAGGTGGCCCGAAAGATATGCCTTATATCCGAAGTGGGCGTGAAGATGACCAAGATCGCCGTCAACCGGGCGCTTGAAGGCATGGGCTTCCTGTCCGCCATCCAGCACAACCTGGAACTCATGACCCACTTCGACACCAGCGTCACGCCCGAACAGGAAGAGTTCAATGCCATCCGCCGGGAAAGTGGCCTGCGCGCCGCCATGGACTGGCGCGACGCCAGATTCCGAGACCTGGGCTAACTGGGGAAGCCACTGCTGGTCTTCGTTGCCAGCCTACCCCAATATCGAAATAAACACGCCCGCCACCACCGCCGACCCGATGACCCCCGCCACGTTGGGCCCCATTGCGTGGGGCAGAAGGTAGTTGCCGGGGTTTGCCTGCTGGCCGATGTTATGCGCAGTCCGCGCCGCCATGGGCACTGCCGAAACCCCCGCCGAGCCTATCAGGGGGTTCACCTTGTCTTTGACAAACAGGTTCATCAGCTTGGCAAACAGCAGGCCGCCAATAGTCCCGCAGGAGAAGGCCACGATGCCCAGCGCCAGAATGGCCAGGGTCCGCAGGTCAAACACCCGCTCCGCCGTCAGTTCCGCGCCAATGGTTATCATCAGGAAGATTGTGGCAATGTTCAGCACTTCGTTGGAGGCCGCGTTGCTCAGCCTGGGCACTACCCCGCTCTCCCGGAAGATGTTCCCTATCATAAACATGGCAATGAGCGGCGCCGACTCGGGCACAAACAGAATGATTATCAGCATGGCCCCGGTGGGGAAGATCAGCTTCTCCGTCCTGGACACCTCCCGGGGTGTCTTCATTTCGATGCGGCGTTCCCTCTGGGTGGTCAGCAACCGCATCAGGGGCGGCTGCACGAATACCACGCTGGCCATGTAGGAATAGGCCACCACCGCCGTAACGCCCAGCAGTTCGGGTGCCAGTTTGGCCGAAGCGAATATCGTTGTGGGGCCGTCGGCGCCGCCAATTATGCCGATAGCCCCCGCTTCTTCCAGGGTAAACAGGTCGGGCGAGGTGAACACTCCCAGTCCCAGGGCCGACCAGAAGGCTACAAAGATGCCCAGTTGGGCGGCCGCCCCCAGCAGCAGGGTTTTAGGATTGGCAATGATCGGACCGAAGTCCGTCAACGCCCCCAGCCCCAGGAAGATCAGGGGAGGCAGGATGTTCCAAGACGACAGCGTGAAGTGGAATATGAGCCCAAAGAGACCGGAAGACTGCAATTCACCCGAAGGATCAAAGTCTATCAGGCCGGTTTCCGGCAAGTTGCCCAGGATAATGCCAAGGCCGATTGGCAGAAGGACGTAAGGCTCCATGCCTTTGCCTATGGCCAACAGCATAAACGCTCCCCCCAACAAGAACAGGAGAGCGTTACCCCAGCTAAGGTGTGCGAATCCGGATTCTAGGAGAAACTCCATAAACGCCTGAAATGCAGGAATGTGTCCCGGCAGTTTTGGTAAGTATTGGCCCCCGCCACTACCGGTCCCTTTCTCTGAGGCGACGGGCATCGAAGGCCACGATTCGACCCTGCTCCCGCCAACCATTGGCGCCTGTACCTGGATCTCCGGCGGCAGCCAGATTCTCCGCCTGTTCCTGGCGATAGGCTTCTGCTGCCATTGCAATGGCTGTCCCAATGGCGGCGACCAGTTCGGGATTCATGCTTTCCTGCTCGGGTTCGGCAGGAGCTTCATCCATTTCCAATATGGCGGCAGCTTGCGCTTCCTCGGCCCTTGCCTGGGCGCGGCGCAAACGCCAGTCACCCCAGCGGCCGATCAGGGCAGTGAAGATGACCAGAGCGCCCAGTACCAGGAATGCCGCGCCCACACCGGTATAGGTAAGGAACAGCGCACGGTTGAGGTCAAATTCAATCACTCGGTGTCTATCTCACTCAGGACTATTTTACTTGGCCACTTGGGACATCCTGTCAACGAAAATTCAGCCTCGCCGAAAACCTTGTGGATTATACCACCAACGTACAACCGGTTCCTTGGTGAGGTCTTATCCACTCAAATGGTATATCGAAACTGCAGACCAATCAGCCCATTTACTGCCAATGCCCCCGGGTCTATATTGGGAACAGTACCGTCAAAGGGAGGATTTGTGATGTCGCAGATTGATGAGCGCCTGGAGGCGATGGGGCTTAAGCTACCTGACCCTCCCGAACCTGCCGGCAATTACCTGCCCTGCAACTGGAGCGGCAACCAGCTTTGGCTGGCGGGAGTCGGTTCCCGGACGACTGATGGCGCCCGAATATCCGGCAAGCTGGGCAGCGACCTGTCCCTGGAGCAGGGCTACCAGGCCGCCCAGTGTTGTGCCTTGAACCTGCTGTCAAGAATCAAGGCGGAAGTTGGTGACTTGGATCGGGTGGAACGCATCATCAAGGTGGTGGGATTCATAAACAGCGATCCATCCTTTGGCGGCCAGGCCCAGGTCCTTGACGGCGCTTCCGACCTGTTTGTCGAACTATACGGTGACGCCGGCCGGCACGCCCGTTCGGCCCCCGGGATGGCGGCCCTGCCCGGCAACATTTCAGTAATCGTGGAATGTGTGGTCGAAATAAGGGAGCCGGACTGTTAATTCCGGCCCCCTATCATCCCCACAGGCGCCCTGGCTTTGGAGGGTTGATCCTTAACCTCCGCGCTGGACCTCGATGTCAGACAGTTTCTCCACAAAGTGGAGAATCGCCGAATGGTCCAGTTCCTGGTCGCCGTCGTTCACCAGGGACCCCAGCATCTGTTGGACCAGCGCAGTCGCCGGCAGGGGCACGTTCAGTTCCTGGGCGGCCTGCAGGACGTTTCGCAGGTCTTTCTGGTGTAGCCTGATACGGAAGCCGGCCCGGAAATTGCGATCCAGCATCATGGGCGCCTTGGCCTCCATCACCGCGCTGCCGGCCAGCCCGCCGCGGATGGCCTGGAAGACCCGCTCCGGGTCAACGCCGGCCTTCTGGGCAAGCACCAGCGCTTCGCTCAGGGCCTCAATGTTGAGGGCGACAATGATCTGGTTTGCCAGCTTGGTGGTGTTGCCAGCGCCGATGTCCCCTGTGAGGTTGACCGTTCCGCCCATTATGTTAAACAGGTCAACGCACTGGTCATAAACTTCCTGCTTGCCGCCGACCATGATGGCGAGGGTGCCGTTGATTGCCCCGGGTTCCCCGCCACTCACCGGGGCGTCCAGCATCTCCACGCCCTTCAATGTGCATTCGGCGGCTATCTTCTGGGACATAATCGGAGAAATGGAGCTCATATCAATTACGATGGACCCGGGTTTGGCACCTTCCAGTACACCATTTTCTCCCAGGATGCACCGCTCCGAGTCGGCAGAGTCTGGCAGCATCGTGATAATCTTGTCGGTGACCGCAGCCACCTCGCGGCTTGACGACGCCGGCTTGGCGCCCTCGGTTGCCAGTTCTTCCACCGGTTCACCCACGATGTCGTAGACGGTCAGTTCATATCCTGCCTGCATCAGATTGCGGGCCATGGGCTTTCCCATGATTCCCAGACCAATGAATCCTATCTGTTCAGCCATTTTTCTCTCCCCTTAGCGGTCGGACCGGTAGGGAACGACCCTTAATTGCCAGATGCAACTCTACCACAGGGGCGGGATGGCAGACCAGATTTCGGACCTGGCGGGTGGCGTTTGGGTTTAGGTGAGGCCAACGCTGGAATGGTGGGGGCTGACCTGTGTGTCTGCCCTGGCACGCTGGCAATACCACCTGGATTGGAGCCCAGCTACTGACAAAAGACCATTGTGCGGAACATATCCAGGGCGTATCATATGCGCCGACGAATGGGGACTGAGGATGGTATGGCCGAGTCGCGCAGGGCCCTGGTCACCGGCGGGGCGGGATTCATAGGTTCACATCTGGTAGACAGGTTGTTGGTGGAAGGGTTTCGGGTGGCGATTGTCGATGACTTGAGCGCCGGGAAAATCCAGAACGTTAACACTGCGGCCACCTTCTATCACGCCGACATCACTCATGCAGCAGTGGAGGAAATCCTGGGCAGGGAACAGCCTGACCTGTTGTTTCACCTTGCGGCGCGAGTAAGTGTGGCCCGTTCGGCGCAGAACCCGGTGGACAACGCAGAGGTCAATGTCATTGGAACGTTGAAACTCCTCGAAGCAGCCCGGAAGATCGGCCTGGAGAAGTTCATTTTCGCTTCCACCGGGGGGGCCATTTACGGCGATCCAGAAAATAACCCCTGCAGCGAAGAAACTCCGGTTGAACCGGTCTCTCCCTACGGGCTGTCGAAACATGCGGGGGAGCAGTACATTGATCTGTTTCACAGGCTGTACCGGCTTAATTTCACTAACCTGCGCTATGGCAATGTTTATGGGCCCCGGCAGGACGCCTCAGGAGAAGCGGGTGTAATTCCCATCTTCATCGAGGCAATGCGTGATGGTAACAGGCCTCGCATTTATGGCGACGGCGAGCAGGAGAGGGACTTCATTTATGTTGATGACATCGTGGAAGCCAACATTCAGGCCATACATGGTGGAAACAACCGCACCCTGAACATTGGCACCGGAGTTGGAACCAGCATCAACCGCCTTTA
>JAJEDS010000035.1 GCA_022821365.1 Dehalococcoidia bacterium
GCAAAGGGCGTCCAGGGGGCGGAGTCGAAGGCGATGGGCAGGTCCAGCCGGTCGGTGAGAATATCCTCCCACCGGTTCAGGAACTGCTCCACCGGCCCCCAGTCATTCTCCTCCTTGGCCAGGGCCGCCAGGTTGAACAGCTGGTTCATGAACCGGGTAACGTCCTCGTCCGACTGCCGTACCAGGTACTTCAGCCGGTTGAAGGGCGTGGTCTCCGGATTTCTTACGAGGTCTCGCAGGTCGATGGGCATGGCGCACTCCTCTTTCCCTGGATTGGTCAGATATTCTACCAGCGGCTAAATGTCCCGGCCGCTGGCGTTAAGCAGCACTATCTCCAGGATTTCGTAGCTGGAAATCGAACCCTGGAAAACCCCCGTATCGGGGTCGACCACCGGCATTACCGTCAGCGAGTTGTCGATCATCGTCTGCAGCACGTCCTCCACCAGTTCCTCCGGCCCCGCCACCGGCGTACCCAGCCGCAGCGTCTCCTCCAGGGTGGTATGGTTCCACTGGATCCGTGGCAGGTAGCGCAGCATGCTGACCGACACTACCCCGGCCAGGTGTCCCCCGTCCACCACCACGTAATCGTGCTGTTCCGCCGTAGTCCAGTGGTCCACAAAGTTCCTGACGGTAATGTCCTGGTCCGGGTAAATCCTCGTCTTGTCCAGCACGTCCTTAACCTGGATTTCGCCCAGCACAAATCTCTCCAGCAGGTGCAGCTGCGACATGTCACCGCTAACCTGTTCCGAGTGCCGGGTCCTGCGCATCGCAAAACTGATTCCCATGGGAGTGAGCAGAATATATCCGAACATGATGACCACCAGCAGCGAGAAGAGGGCCTCGTTAATGACGTTGGCGTGGAGCATCACCAGCAGCAGGGCAATCTCCGCTACTCCCTTGGCCATCAGCCCGGAAGCTATCGCCAGGGGAGCCTCCAGCCGGGTTACGTAGGCGCTGATGATCGCCCCGGCAAACTTCCCCGCCAGCGGTACAAATACCAACGCCACAATGGTAATCGGCGGCAGGTTTATGAAGTCCAGGTTCAGGTTCAGCCCCGCCGAAGCGAAGAACAGGGGCACGAACAGCCCCTCCGCCGTGCTCCGCATCCCGGGCATGGAATCGTGCCTTAGCTGGTAGGGCAGCGGCGACAGGGCGGCCCCGAACAGCAGCGCCCCCAGCGAACCGTGCAGCCCCACCTTCTCTGCCAGCACTATCACCAGGAAAAGCCCGCCCAGCAGCAGCCCGTAGGATAGCTGGGGCACCTGCAGCACCCGGTGCAGCAGCATCAGCACCCGGGGAATCACCTTGTTGCACACTATCCAGGTAACTATGGTGAAACCCGCCAGCTGGGCCAGCAGAATGCCCACGTTGAAGATGGCGTCGAATTGCCCTTCCCCGTGCAATACCTGGTGTTCGCTGATGGCGAAGCCCACGATGAACAGGACCAGTATTTCGGCGATAACCACCGCGGTGAAGATCTGTATCCCCACCGGTTCCTTCAGCCGGTCCTCATCTATCAGCACCTTGGCCACAATACCCAGGCTGGAAAGCGACAGCACCCCTGCCACGGCCATGGCGTCGGTGAAGGTCAAGTCCAGCCCAACGTCGAAAATCACGTTGGTGGTTACCGCCAGCGAAGCCACCATGGAAATGGCCACGGACAGTACCGCCGCGATAAAGAGACGCCCGCGAATTGCGCGGATGAACCCCGAAATGTCCAGTTCGTCCAGGCCCACCAGGAAGAAAAAGATGAAGATGCCTATGTTAAGGATGATCTGGAAGTCGTTCTCGGCGTCGATCAACCCCGTAACCGGCCCCAGGATTACTCCCGTGATGGCATAGGCAAAGATGGAACTGATGCCGAACCGCTTGAACAGGCCCTCCAGCAGCTTGGCCATAACCAGCAGCATTCCAATGGCAAACAGGGCGTCAAAAATCTCCATACACCAACCGCCTCTACGGGCTGAAAGAAAAACGTCAGTAGAAAGAGGGAACTCTTACGCGGTCAAGGGTACCCGGCAGTTTGCAAGGGAATGGGGCCCTGTGGCGCGCCGCATTATGTTCAGATAGATATGCATCGGGTGTCAAGGGTTAGCTATCTGCCGATAGCATTTCGGCTTTGGTGGTCCGAGCGCGAGACGAGAATGGTAGGGGCAGACCTGTGTGTCTGCCCTGGCGCCAGGGCAAGACCACTTGGATTGGAACGCGATCCTGCCGGCCCCGGGCAAATAAACCCTGGTTGGAGTGTCACAATCCTGTGCCAGCCCTTCACTCGCCGCAGACAGGCAGCGGACGTGGAAGTTCGCCGAGATACTCTGTGCGCCTCTGCGTCCTCTGCGTCTCTGTGGTTGAAGAAATCCTGAAAATGCCATTTCCCTGTTGCTGCCAGCGCCCCGTTTGCCCGTTTACCGCCTTTACCGCTATACTCCCCCCAAATCTTAACCACACAAAGGGGACCGCGATGGTATACCCGGACTTTACCCACGGCGTTCGAGAAATTGACCTGGGACCCGAGGACTCTTTTGCCAAGTTCCCTTCCGAGGTAGAAGTGGAGGGCTACGACTTTTACCTGGCAAAGGGCAAGGACGGCGTGCTGCGCCTCCTCTCCTCCCTATGCCCCCACAGCTGGGGCACCGTCTACCTGGAGGACACCTGCTTCATGTGCCCCTCCCACGGGTGGCGCTTTGAACTCTTCACCGGCAACTGCATCAACGGGCCTATCGCCCAGATGTTCACCTTCGAAGTGAATGCCCGCGACGGCCGCCTGTTCGCCTCCATGCCCGAGAAGAAAAAGCAGGCCCAGACCTGAAGCTCTTTCCTTCTTTAATCCACGGATAGACACAAATGTCCACTAATGGACGAGTGAAAAACCATTAGTGATAATTCGTGCCTGTTCGTGGATAGCCCTCTTCAGTTCTGCGGCTGGTTCACCAGCGCCGTGATGGCCTCGTCAAAGTCCACCACGGGGTGAATCGTGGTGGAGTTCCAGGTGGCCAGCCCCAGGTCCCGCATGGCCGAGTCCACCACGTGCGCCCCCGGCGCGTCCAGGGTGATGAAGGTCAGGTGCGGCGTGGGACTTATCCACCCGCCAACCCACCTGCAGCCGTGAGATTCCAGCACCTGGTCCCTTGTCTGGGCCATCCGCAGCATCCGGTCCCGTATATCGGGGGCAACCCCGGGGCAGCGTTCCGGCGCGTGCCGCAACTCAACAAAAAACAGCATAACTTCTCCCTTTCCTTCCACGAATAGGTGCGAATAATCACCAATCACTTCTGAATTATTCATTTGTGAACATTCGTGGCTATTCGTGGATTAAAAAACTCCTACAGTACGGCCTTGCGGAACACCCCCGGCCGGGCCAGGCCGGCGAACTTTTCCGGGTGCATCGCCTCCGCCAGGCCCTCCAGCACTTCGATGACCCGCGGCCCGTGGCGGCTGGGAATCAGCCCGTCAAACAGGTAAACGTTGCCTTGCCGCACCGCCTTCAGCGACTCCCAGGCCGGGTGGGAATACAGGGTTTTCCGTGTCTCCGTTTCCGTGCGGGCCATGTCAAAGGCGCAGGGCATCACCATTAGGTAATCGGGCTGGTAGGCCGTTACCTCGTCCCAGGTTATTTCCCGCGACTTGCCCCATTTCTCCGCCAGTCCCTCTTCGCCGCCGGCCAGTTCCACCAGTTCCGGCGTCCACTGGCCCGTGTTCCGCAGCGGCTCCAGCCAGTCGATGCAGAACACCCGGGGCCGCTGGTTAACTTCCCCTATGCAGTCAACCACCCGCCGCGCCCGTTCCTTTAGCTCCGACACCAGGTCCTTCGCCCTTTCCGGCACGCCCGCCGCGTCGGCGATGATGTGGATGTTGCGGTAAATCTCCTCCAGCCCCACTGGACGCGTAACCACAATTTCCGGTTCGTAGTCCAGGAAGCGGGCGGCGGTGGCGTACACCGAACTCTGGTCGATGGCGCAAACCTCGCAGATTTCCTGGGTGATGATCAGGTCGGGACGCAATTCCCGCAGCAGGTCCCCGTCTATCCAGTGCACCGGATTGTTGTTCTCCCGCGCCTGCCGGATGATGGCGTCGATTTCCTGGCTGTCCAGGTGCGACACGCTGCGCACGCTGCGGCTCACCACCGGCTTGGTACCGGCGTCGGCGGGATAGTCGCAGGTATGCGACACGCCCACCAACTGGTCGCCCAGCCCCAGGGCATAGACAATCTCCGTAGCGCTGGGCAAAAGTGAACAGATGCGCATAAGCTTTCCTCTACGGGCGTCGGCCGACTAAGGCCCCAGTATAGGTTGGCCGCTATGAGGTGGCAAATAACCCGATATTCTGCCCGCCACCCCTTGCCAGCTTGGCTGACCCATCTCCACCATGAGAATACAAAGCTCCAAAAGTAAGAAGAGAGCAACACTCTCCCCACAGTAGGGGCGGCCCTGACGAGGGATGGATGTCACCCGTAGGGACAGACCTGTGTGTCTGCCCCGGGGTGTGGGCCAGAAGGGGACCAAATGGAACGATTATTCAAAAATTCCCATTAGTGAACATTCGTGTCCATTCGTGGATAGATCAAAAGTGGGCCAAAATGGAACCAAATGGAACCATTATCAAAAAACTCTACCTTCGTGCCCCTTCGTGCCATTCGTGGATAAATCCCCCAAACGGGCCAAAGTGGAACCAAATGGAACCATTATCAAAAAATTCCAAATTCACGGCTATTGGTGGACTAATTGCGGCCGGCGCCCCTGGAAACCGCCTAATCTGCAAGGCTGCCGATGGCCCCCGGCACGGCATCCGCCACTTCCGACGCCAGCAAACCCGTATAGCCCCTGCCGCCGGTTACCGACTCTGCCGCCAGTCCATGCAGGTACACCCCGCAGCTGGCCGCGTCGAAGGGTTCCATGCCCTGGGCCAGCAGGCTGCCGATGACTCCCGTTAGCACATCGCCGGTGCCGCCCGAGGCCAGTCCGGGGTTCACGAAGGGAGACAAACGCGCCAGGCCATCGCGCTGTGGACCGCTGGTGGATGGCAATTCCGGCTCGGCTATGGCGGTGAACGCGCCCTTCAGGACCACCACTGCCTGCCACCGGGCCGCCCACTCCCGGGCCGCCCCCACCCGGTCTCCCTGTACCTCCGCCGTGGACAGCCCGGTCAGGGTGGCCATTTCGCCCGGGTGGGGGGTCAACACCAGGGGCCCGGAGCGTCGTTGCCACCAGTCGCCCCGGCGGGCCAGGCTGTTCAACCCGTCGGCGTCCACTAGCACGGGCAGGTTGGCGGCCTGCCCGGTCAACAGCAGGCTCTCCATAAACTCCGCAACGCCGTTAGACTGGCCCATCCCGCTGCCTACGGCCATTGCATCGTACCTGGTCAGAGTCTCCCGCACCACGTCGGCGCCATCGGGATGGACGCGGCCCTCCTTATCCTCGGGCAGGGGCAGGTGGATGGTCTCAGTAAGCTGGGCAGCCACGCTGGGATAGACGCTCTCCGGCGTGGCCAGGGTTACCAGTCCCGCCCCGGCCCGGTGTGCTGCCCGGGCCACCAGGCAGGCCGCCCCCACGTAGTTGCGCGACCCGGCCACCACCAGCAGGTGACCGTAGGTGCCCTTGTGGGAATCCAAAGGCCGGGGCGGCAGCCGCGACGCCACCCACTGGGGCGTCAGCAGTTCCAGCGCGACATTGTCCTGGCCCACGCCGCCGGGCAGGCCAATGCCCAGGGTAACCGGTTCGCCCGCCCGCGCCGCGCCGGGGAAGGCCAGCAGTCCTGCCTTCGGGAAGCCCAGGGCCAGGGTGGCATCCATAGCGGGCGTGGCCTCGTCCACCGCGCCGGTATCCGCATCCAGGCCGGTGGGCAGGTCCAGGGCCAGCAGCAGCGGGCGGCTGCCCCCTTCCCTCATCTCCGCCACCCGCAGCAGGGCATCCCGCACCACGCCCTGGAGCGCACGCGACCGGCCCGTCCCCAGGACTGCGTCTATTACCAGGTGGCTGCGGGCCAGCAGCCTTTCATAAGCGGCCATGCCTTCGCCGGAAGCCAGGTCCAGCACGTCCACACCGCAGTCGCGGGCCAGGTCCAGCTTGGGGTCGGCTTGGGGACGGCGGGTCAGCAGGCAGGCGGTAACCTCGGCCCCCCAGCGGCGCAGGTGGCGGACTGCCACCAGGCCGTCGGCCCCGTTGTTGCCCGGCCCCACCAGGATGACCACCCTGGCGCCGGCGGCCCCGCCCAGCCTTTGCCGGGCATACTCGGCCACGGCCAGGCCGGCCGTCTCCATCAGGGTGTCGGTGCTGGTGCCCTGACGCTCCGATTCCTGCTCCAATGCGGTCATCTGGGCGGCGGTTACCACCTTCAGGTTGGCGGCTGGCATTGGGTTACCACGAAGGCCACGGCATACTCGCGGGAGTGGGAGAGGCTGAGGGAGATTTCCTGGACGCCCAGTCGCTGGGCCCGGGCCTTGGCCCGTCCGTGCAGCAGGATGGAAGGCGCGCCGCTGGGGGCCCTGACCACCTCGATGTCCTTCCAGGCCACGCCCCGGACGCCGGTGCCCAGGGCCTTCATTGTGGCCTCTTTGGCGGCGAAGCGGGCGGCCAGGTTGGGTGCCCGTTCCCGGCAGTACGCAATCTCCCCGGGGGTGAAGATGCGCCGCAGGAAGCGCTGCCCGTACCGCTCCAGCACCCGGGCAATGCGGGGTATCTCTATGATGTCAACGCCGGTGGTCAGGTTGCTCATAGCTAACCGGGCCAATGCAGACATGGATGAGCAGGATGTACAGGATATGGCTGACCTTCAGTCAAGACGTCCTGTATATCCTGTCCATCCATGTAAATTCACGGTCTAGTCGGGCGCGCCGTGGCCGGGAAGGTTCAGGTTGGCCAGGATCCGGGACACGGAGTAGCTGCGGTTCAGAACGTAGAAGTGGATGCCCGGAACGCCGTTCTCCCACAGCTCCTCCACCTGGCGGGACGCGTACTCCACGCCCAGTTCCCGCACCGCGTTTTCGTCCTCCGCGTACTCTTCCAGCTTGCTGTCCAGTTCCGGCGGAATGGTGGCCCCGCACAGCGAGGTAAACCTGCGTATCTGGGCCGTGTTCAGGATGGGCAGCACCCCCGGGATTACGGGGACGTCAATGCCGGCCTTGTGCGCCCGCTCCATGAACTCGAAGAAGTACCGGTTGTCGTAGAACAGTTGGGTGATGAGGAAGTCCGCCCCCCGGTCCACCTTCTCCCTGGCGTAGCCAATGTCGAAGTCCAGGTCGGGGGACTCCGTGTGCCCCTCCGGGTAGCAGGCGGCCGCCAGCCCGAAGTCGAAGTTGGACCGGATGTGGTCAATCAACTCGGTGGCGTGGCTGAACCCGCCGTCCGCGGGGACAAAGTTCTCCTGGCCCCTGGGCGGGTCGCCCCGCAGCGCAATGACGTTCTCCACGCCCGCCTCGTCCAGCCTCTCCAAAACGCCGTGCACCTCTTCCTTGGTCTGGGCCACGCAGGTCAGGTGGGCCATCACCTCCAGGTCCGTTTCCTGCTTCACCTGCATGGTAATGCGCTCTGTGAAGTCCCTGGTGGACCCCCCGGCGCCATAGGTCACGGAAATGAAGTCCGGGTTATAAGCCTGGACCCGGTCAATAGCCCGGAGCACCGCCGGAATCCCGTCTTCTTCCCGGGGCGGGAAGAACTCACAGGATACGGTGCGCTTTTGCTGGAGTATCTCTCGTATCTTCACGATGGCAGGTCCTCACGGGTTCCGGCGCAAGCCCTGGCGACAGACGACGGACTTTTCGGCCACTTACTTGATATAAATGTAACTTTATATATTCTTGCACAGCGGATTGCGGGTATTGTACCACATGGGCAACGTCCCACTGGCAGACCCGACCCTGCAAGGGCAATCGTGTTTGAAGGATTCCCTTAACCGCAGAGGCGCAAAGTACTGAGAGTCGCACAGAGTATCTCTGCGAACCTCCGAGTACTCTGCGCCTCTGCGGTGAGAAGTGGGCTGGCATACAGGCAGGGGAAGGTGGAAACAAATGCCGGAGAACTGTTCCCCATCTGGGGAGGGCGGCGCAGGCTATGCGGGCATCGCCATTCAGGGAACCACTGGAACTATCTGGACTTGCTTCGTCCTATCTGCCGTGCAGGAAAGGCCTGTTGCCACTGTCGGAGTAGGGCGTTTCCTGGGGCCTGAGGCCCAGACCCATCCACCAGTGTCGGCCTTTGCCGCGCCGCTGGCGCTGAAATCCCTGCGCCGTCAGCTGCATACCAAAACTGCGCTGGGCAAGAGGTTCTTCGCCCCTCAGGTGACACCAACTGGCGTAATCCTGATAGATGCCCTTGGCGATGACCTTCTCTTCGTCCCCCACCCTGCAGCGCTCCAGTATATAGGTGACCACATCGGCGACAGTGGAAATCCTCCCGTTCCTCGGGGGAGGCTGCGCCACCTGGGCTTCCGTTTCCGGCTGTTCGTCCTCTTTTGGTTGTATGGTCGTATCTTCGGCCACACGAAGGCAGCAGTATTCCAGAAGGGCCAGGTAGTTTTGCAGGCCACCGAAGTCGTCCCAGAACACCTCTTTCCCGTCGAGTGTTGCAGCGTCGAGGCAGAAGGCGACATCCCGGACTTCAAACCTGGTCCGGTAGTCGGGCGGGCAGACCCAGACGGGGGAAAGAAGGTTCTGGGCTACTGTCTTGTTCAGCACGTAGAAGCTGCAACGGGCGCCCCGCAAGTTGGGGTCGGGCTCCTGGAGTGGTGAACCGCGGTAGGTCTTTTCCAGGGACCGGTAAGTCTGAATGGCCGAGAATGCAAAGGCGCTCCGGATCTGGTTGCTTACGCACCGCACCAGTTCCCGGTTATCAGCCAATTCCAGGGGCGTTTCCACTTCAAGGAAGTCGTTGGTAATGGACTTGAAGGCCGTCTTGGCCGGGACGCTGGCTGAGGTGATGACACCCCTCTGCGCCGCCGCCCAGAAGGCGATGGCCAGCGCCAGGTTCTCACGTACCATCTGAATGTTTATCGCTGCTGGCCCCACTTCTACACCTCCTCAGTCGTGGCGGGCCGATAATTGTTTCCTCTCCCGACAATAAAATTCCCCCGGTCCGATTGGTGCCGGGGGAACCGGAATTCTTCCAAAAACTTATTGGTTAATGTCCATTACCACCTTAATGATGTTGTCCTGGCGTTGTTCGTACATGTCGTATGCCTGCTGGACTTCGGAGAAGGGGAGACGGTGGGTAATCAGGTCGGCAGGTTCACACCAGCCGCGTTCTCGGAGGCTTACCAAATCCTGGATCTGGCTGATGGGGTCGCCGCTGCGGGCGCCGGTGGTGGGGAAAATGGTGGGCTGCTTTTCCATCAGCAGGTTGTGCTCGATGGGCACGAATTCGTCGCTCTGAATGCCAAAGAGGATGACGGTGCCGAACTGACGGACCTGCCGGAACGCCTCGTTGAAGGTGTCGGGATAGCCGGCCGCTTCCACCACAATGTCCGGTCCCTCGCCCCGGGTAATCTCCTGGACGGCCTCGGTCAGGTTGTCGTTATCCGGGTTGACGGTGTGGCTGGCTCCCATCTGGACCGACTTTTCCAGGCGATAGTCCAGGGGGTCCACGGTGATAACGTTGCGGGCGCCCATGCGGGACGTAAGCATGGTGAAACTCAGGCCTATGCTTCCCTGGCCCAGGATCAGCACGTTTTTCTGCAGCAGGGTGTCCATTCGCTTGCAGGAGTACAACACGGTTCCGGGAGGCTGACACATCACCCACTCGTCCAGCGGCCCCTGGTCGGGCAGCAGAATCATGCGGCCCGGCCGGGAAACGATATACTCCATCAACCCGCCGGTGCCCCGGTCGGGTATGACGATAACCCGCTGCCCTTCGTGGAAATCATCGGTACGGCTTTCAGTAATGACGCCGGCCAGTTCGTGGCAAGGGCGGCCCGCCGCCATGGGGTAGTTCTCTTCCGGCTCGATGGGCCCGTAACCGTGGCGGATATCGCTCCCGCAAACGGAAACTCTTTCCAGCTTGATCAGGCACTCACCGTCGCCGGCCTGGGGAATGTCCAGGTCCACGAAGTCAAACTGCTTCGGTGCCACTATCCTGGCTGCTCTCATGCTTTGTTGCTCCGTAATCGTTTCTTTGACCCGAAGGTCTCAATCAGCGGCCCACCTTGCCCATCCACAGTCAAGAAAAGCCGGCAAAAGGAAATTTCGTTGGGGGGTTGGGGAGTTGCCAATTATCTTATAGGCTTGGCCCGGCCCAGGGCAAGACTTAAGTCATGATACAGAATATAGCATAGTGGAATTCTAAAACGATTTCGTCATTAAATTGATAAATATGAGGTTATCTACCCCCTCCAATTATTTTGAGTCGGAAAATTGATGAGCATAATCCGTAATATATTGGATTTTTCCGGTTGACACTTTTTCCGGGTTCCCTGTAGGCTACCCCTGTAGCTCAACCTGATTCTCCCAACTTTTCCTGGAGGATTCCATGGCCATAACCGCCCAGGAGCACATCCTGGTAGAGCGTCAACTGCCCATCGTAACCGTCACCATCAACCGTCCCCGACAGCGCAATGCCATCAATTACCGGATGTGGGGTGAACTGGCTGACTGCCTGGATGAGCTTGACCAGGACCGGAACGTTCGGGTAGTAGTAATCACCGGCGCCGGCGACGTGGCCTTCTCCGCCGGCGCCGACATAGCCGATTTCGACGAGTATCGCGCCGACTCGGCGAAGGGCAAGGTGTATAACGACGCGGTGGACCGCCTGCTGGACACCCTGGCCGCCATGAACACGCCAACCATTTCCATGATTCGGGGTTTCGCCGCTGGTGGTGGCTGCGAAGTGGCGGTGGCCACGGACCTGCGCATCGCCGCCGAGGGCAGCAGGCTGGGCATTCCTGCGGCTCGCCTGGGCATCAGCATCGGCCACCGGGAGATGCGGGGGCTGGTCAACCTGGTGGGCAAGGGTAACGCGCTGTACATTCTAATGTCCGGCCGCCTGGTGGAAGCGGAAGAGGCCCTGCGCATGGGCCTGGTAAACCAGGTAACCGGTTCGGGTGAACTGGAGGAAGTTACCTACCAACTGGCCCGCGACATTGCTTCCCTGGCTCCCCTGTCTCACGCCGCAAATAAACAAACGTTGAACCAGGTGCTGGCCAAGCCGGCCCTGGACAACCTGACCCCGGAGGAAGCCAACATTCCCCTGGCCCAGTTCGATACGAGGGACTACCAGGAAGGGTACCGCGCTTTCCTGGAAAAGCGGACCCCCAATTTCACGGGGGAGTAAAGTTAATCCACGAATAGGCACGATTGACCACTAATGGCATTTGTGAATGTTCGTGCGGATTCGTGGATAAGAGTGAAAAATGGCGACGAGAGTGCGGAAGAAGCGGGCTGACGTGCTGCTGGCGGAGAGAGGACTAGCCGAAAGCCGCGAACAGGCCCAGGTGATGATAATGGAGGGCCTGGTCTTCGCACCTTCGGGGAGAGTTGCCAAGGCCAGTTCCGCCCTGCCTGAGGACGCTCCCCTGGAAGTGCGCGGCCGTCTGCCCTACGTCAGCCGCGGCGGGCTGAAGCTGGCCGGGGCGCTGGATGTTTTCGGACTGGCGGTAGAAGGACAGACGGCTCTGGACGTGGGCGCTTCCACCGGCGGCTTCACCGACTGCCTGCTGCAGCGGGGAGCGCGACACGTCTACGCGGTGGACGTGGGCCACGGGCAGTTGCATTACAGGTTAACCCGGGACGACAGGGTCACGGTAAGGGAAAAGACCAACGCCCGCCATAGCTACCACCTGCCGGAACTCGTTGACATTGTCGTAATAGATGTTTCCTTCATCTCCTTGAGCCTGGTAATTCCGCCGGCCTTGGAACACCTGCGCAACGGCGGAAACATCGTTGCCCTCGTGAAGCCCCAGTTCGAGGCTCCCAGGGAGCAGGTGGGCCGGGGCGGCATCGTCAAGGACCCGAAGGTACATGCCGCCGTGCTGGGACGGATGGTGCTCTGGGCGACGGAGCAAAGGCTCCGGCTGCGCTGCATGTGCCCGTCGCCCATACTGGGAGACAAGGGAAACCGGGAGTTCTTCCTGCTTCTGCAAAAGCCGACCACCCCGGGAGGAGAAATCAATACGTAATCATGTTCTTGGACCGCGTCGCCAGCCTGGCATTGTTGATCGCCTTCGTTGCCATACTTTGGGTGGTACAGATAGTCAACATCTTCCTGGACTACAGCCTGAACCAGTACGGCCTGGCGCCCCGCACTATCGAGGGGCTGCGGGGCATACCGCTTAGTCCCTTCCTGCACGGTGGTTTCGGCCACCTGATATCCAACACATTTCCCCTGCTCATCCTGGGTGGCCTGGTGGCGGCCCGGGGCCAGGCCAACTTCGTGGGTGTAACCCTGTTCATTGTTTTCATCGGTGGGCTGGCCGTCTGGTGCGTGGGGCGTCCCTGGCCCTGGGATAACCTGCAGCACGTGGTGCACGTAGGCGCCAGCGGCCTGGTGTTCGGCTACTTCGGTTACCTGGTGGCCCGGGGCTGGTACGAACACAGCTTCCTTGCCATCATCGTGGCGCTGTTGGTGATACTGGTGTTCGGTACCGGCATTTTCCTGGGCCTGGTGCCCACCGCTCCCTACATTTCCTGGGAAGGGCATCTGTGCGGCCTGGTGGCAGGTGTTCTTATTGCCCGGTTCACCCGCGACCGGTTCCGGCGAGCAGGCGCGGGCGAGTCTCCCTGATTGGGGTAGCCGGACTATTATGGTAAGGTAGTCGGGGCTTGGCCCGTTATTCGTGAACATTCGTCCGCCGCGGCGGATTCGTGAAAAAAAGGAGTTGTCATGGACGTACAAGAAGTAGCTGAGATGTTGATGGTCCAGGGAAAACGGGTTTCGGTGGCCGAGGCGGATACCGCCGGGCTGATCGGTTACCTGCTGGGCACCATCCCGGGCAGTTCCCAATACTTCCCGGGGGGCGTAATCGCCTACACCGGCGGGCTGAAGCAGAGCATCCTGGGCGTGTCCGACGAGCTTTACGACACCAAGGGCAGCGTCTGCGAGGAGATGGCCATCGCCATGGCGCGGGGCGTCCTGGAGTTGACGGGAACCGACTACGCCGTATCCACCACCGGCGTAACCGGCCCGGGCCAGGGGCGGTCGTCCTTCCCAATCGGCACCTTCTACATCGGCCTGGCCGACGCCAACGGCAACGACGTGGCCATCCACCGTGTATTCGACAGCGACCGGGACGGCAACAAGCGGGCCGCGGCCCAGGCGGCCATCGACCTGCTGGGCGAACGCCTGAAGGAAGCGCAGGGTGGTTAGGGGAGAGCTTAAGTCGGTGCAGCGTCCCGAAGGGTTCACCCGATTCGGGTAGGGGGCTGTATCGGCTGCACAAAAAAGCAGTACCCCGGCGTCATCACCGGCTCAAGGCCGGGATAGGACGGTCCGGGGTTTACAGTCAAAATATATCATAGGTTGCCAATTGAGTCAAACCGAATCCTTTAGTTATTTGCAGCGAGCCCTTTCCGCTGGCAGGCTTGAACCGTACTTGAGCCAAAGTACCCAGCCCGACATGGCAGTGGCCCTGGCCACCTATCTTTGGAACTTGGCCCTGTGCGAGAGCTTGTATCCTTCCCTGCATGGAATCGAAGTGTCCCTGCGCAACAGCATTCACGACACGGCTTCTAGCAAATTCGGCAACGAATTCTGGTTTACAAGTCGCTTGGCTGGCCACGAGAAAGAGACTATCGAAAAGATAGGATTAGATTTCTCCAGGAGAAATATAGAAGCAAGGCCCGGAAATTACGTATCCGAATGCAACTTTGGTTTTTGGGTCGGTCTCTTCAAAAGCGAATATGAGCAGATTCTATGGAGGAACATGACCCGAGACGTTTTCCCTTACGCGCCTCGCCGCTCAAGTACGCGAAGGGCGATTCGCAGCCGCCTGGATAGCATTCGGCGGCTTCGTAACCGGGTTTTCCACTTCGAACCAATCTGGAGACTGCCAGACCTGAGGCAGCAACACTTCAACATCCTGGAAACCATCGGCTGGATTAACCCGAAATTTCGTGAAATGACAGAACTGGTGGACCGGTTTCCCCAGATATTTGATGATGGTCCGGCCGCATACCAGGCCAGGCTTGAGACGCTAAATGACCGTCCTTAATTCGGGAGCGACAAGGCAATACCATTGAGAGGAAATGAAAGTGAATGAGGCAGCGGCCAACGCAAGCCGGATAATCCTGCTGGGCCAGAACCTGTTCTTCCAGGCCCGGGTTGAGACGGTAGCCGAACCCCTGGGCCATTCGGTGCGCCAGGCCCGCACTGCCGCCGACTTCTGGGCCTGCTACGCCGACGGCGAAACGGAAATGGTGCTGGTCGACCTGGAGGGAGACGCCGACACATGGAGCGCCGTCATGGCGGACCTGGGAGAGCGTATTGCCACCGCCGGCTCCGGCCAGGGGCCGCGCATCATTGCCTTCGGCCCCCACGAGGACACGGCGTCCATGGAACGGGCGGCGGCCCTGGGCGCCCAGCAAACCCTGAACAAGGGCCGCTTCAGCGCCACGCTGGGGGAGATTATTGGGGACGGGGGTTGAGCCTTTGATCCCCCTTATCCACGAAGAATCACGAATTGGGGCAAGGTCGGACTACCGTACAGCCATTTAGCTAATTCAGCTTTATTCAGAACTTTGGCCTTGTCAGCGGCCTTGTCAGCCAAACTGGCGGTTCACCCTTGCAGTGGCTCTTCCTGGGGGCGTACACCCCGGCCCCTACCCCCTAAAATGCGGCATCACCCGGTCCGCAAACAACTCCAGGTTGCGCAGGCCGCGGCGCAGGTCCATGCCGGGCCACATCATGCGGAAGCTGCCGTGGGACATGCCCAGCTCCCGCAGCTTTTCTATCTCCCCGATGCAGTCCTCCGGGTCACCGATTATGAAGCGGTCTTCGGCCAGTTCGGTGAAGGCAGTACTGAACTCCTCGTCCATGGCCTTGTCCTGGCCCCACTGGGCGTAGGCGGCGTACTTGCCGCCCAGGAAGGGAGCGGCGTCGGCCCAGGCTTGCTCCCGGGTCTCGCCCACGTACAACTCGCGGGCGATGGGCAGGTCGCTGGGAGCGTTGGAGCCGGCGGCCTCCGCCGTTTCGTGGTAAAGCTCGATCTGGCGTTTGATGGCGGTATAGGTGGCGTGGGGGTTGACGTACCAGGTGTAGCCCCGGCGGGCGGCCCGCTTGATGGCGGCGTCGCCGTTGGCCGCCACCCAGATGGGCGGGTGGGGCTGCTGGATGGGACGCAGGGTCATCCGCGCTCCCTCCAGGTGGAAGTGCTCGCCGTGGTGGGTTACCTCGTCCTGGGTCCAAAGCTGGCGCATCACGTCCAGGCACTCCAGGTAGCGGGACACGCGGCGGTTGCGGGGCACCCCGAAGGCGTCGTACTCCTCGTCGCGGTAGCCCAGGGCGGCGCTCAGGTGGAAGCGGCCGTTGGTGATGATGTCCATGGTCGTCACCCGTTCCGCCAGGTCAACGGGATGGTGCAGGGGCGCCAGCAGGGTGGCCACCATGCCCATGCCCTCGGCCTCGGCGGCCAGGCGGGCCAGCAAAGGCACCGTCTGAAGCTGCTGGTAGGGGGACGTCAGGTAGTGCTGGCCCTGGTAAAGGAAGTCGAAGCCCAGTTGGCGGGATGTGCGGATGTACTCCACGATTTCCTGGAAGCTCTGCCGCATGTCTGCTTCCATGGGCTGCTGGCCCATACCGGAAAGGGATACGCCGAATTGCATAATGTCTCCTTGATGGAAATTTATGGGGAAGGGAGCGGTGGGATTATAACTCGCCAGTCGTGCCTGTTCATCGGAATCGCCGCAGTCCCTACAACTGCGCCAGGTTGGTTGCAAGGTTGTAGACGAACCAACCGTCGCCGGTGATAAAGCTCTGGGGCTTGGCGGTCTGGGCGTCCCGCATGATGCCCAGACCGTCGCTGTAGGGTTCGAATGTCACGATGCGGTCGTAGCGGACGCGGAACCGCTTCCTGGAACCGGCAAAGTAGATATGCTTGGTGGTCAGTCCCAGCAGTCCATTGTCCACCCGCTGGGTTTCCTCCCACTCCACGGCGCGGCTGCGAAAGGTGCTGGGGCGGTAGTAGAGACCCCGGGCGACACGGATGCTTACGCCGTGGGAGGTGCCCCGCCGTTCCCGCCGTGTTACGGTTTCCAGGTAGTCCACGCCGTCAATTACCCAGACAAGCTGCTCGGACTTCATCAGGTTGAAGGGCAGGTTGCCTTCAACCTGCTGGCGCTGGGGGATGATGCCGTTGGCCACGTCGCGAATGACGGCGGCCTGGATAAGACTGGTATGGGCCCCGTTGCCGTTGACGTCCCTGCTGGTCAGGCCGAAGTGGTTGAGATACCGCGCCAGGGCATTCTCCTCGTCCAGGGTGAAGACTCCGTCCTCCAGGGAGCCTTCCACCGCGGCCTCCCAGGCGCGGATGAGAAGCTGGCGGCCTTCGGGAGCGGTAAGCCCCGCCTGCTGGATGGCGGCGGACAGGTCGCGTAGGTGAGCGTCGCCGGGGTCGGTAGCCAGGGCTGCCAGGCGTGCGTCCAGGGTCAGCCGGTCGGTGGCAGCCCGGTCCAGGGTGGCCTCGCCCTCGGCGGTCTGGGAGTTCCCGTCCAGAGCCATGCGGTCGCGGAATTCGCGCAGGCGGGTCTCCTCGTCCCGGGTGAGAATGCCGTCGGCCATGGCGTGGGTTATGCCCCGGGTCCATCCGGTGGCCAGGGCGGCGTTGACGTCGTCTTCGCTGGCACTGGCTCGGGTGGCGATGGCAGCAAGGGTCTGGCGCAGCGCCGCTTCATTGAAAGTGGCGGCGCCGGCGGACTGGGCAACAAGCTGTACCATCTCCTCGATGCCGGCGCGATGGCGGTCGCGGCATTCCCCGTGCTGCTTGCGCAGGAATCCGGCGTTCTGACCACAGTAGCGACAGGCGCCCATAAATGCGAGTCCTCCACGGTTGCTTTCAGGATGTAGTTGCCGATTTCAAGGCCCTGACATATTACAACGCGGGGCGGCGCGAGCAAACCTGTCTCCCCACGGCAATCGCATTTGAACCAAAGAGACCGGTCCGCCTGAATTTATCCTGGACTGTTTCTCACCACAGAGACACAGAGAACGCGGAGTTGCACGGAGAATCTCTGCGCCTCTGTGGTTAAAGAAAGTCTCCAAATGCGATTGCCCTGCCTGTCTCCCTACATGTACTGGGCAGACTCGCGGGTATGCCTCTCCAAGATGGGATACAACTCTGCGCCTGTACCGAAAAATGTATTTTCATTCCATTTCAACCCATTTCCCCGGGTTTTGTTTCTGGTGAAAAGGGCGGATGGATCTCCGGTGATAGCAATTCCTTCATTCGCCAGATACAGGGCTGGGACAAATCGGGCCGAAGTGAGATATTTTGGTCCCTTCAAGAATCCGTAAAGCAATCGACATGAGGCCTCCGGTAAGCAGTGGTACAACAGGTTTCGACCCTGGCGAGTACCCAGAGTGAACTTCCCCCTTTTGCGGGAAGGCACTCTTGAATGGGTTGCAATCCTTAGGGTTGTGCGAGAGTAGCCGGGGCATTCCCACCCTCTCTGGTTTTAAGCTACGGCAAGGCTCGATTGTTGGTCGCAGGCCGAGCACAGAGGGGCGCCGTAGGTAATTTGTTCCCTGCTACCGCACCGGTGGCAGAATCGCATCGAGGAATCCCTGAAATTCCGTATGGGGAGGCACTGATAATTGTCACTCCAGCAGTCTATGCACATCGGACGCTGAGGGGCAAACTGGATCACCCCGCTTCCGCAACTGATGCAGTACCCTGGCGCGCGGCGGGCGCGTAATCGCCTCTGCGGGGGCTGACCGGCCCCCAGCGAGTGGTACCGCTGTCTTTTTGTTACCATTGCACCATCTCCTTTTGAGTGGTTGAGCTTGTATCTCCGTATCAGGGTCTTGTACGCCCAAACTGAGAATGTATCCCACCAATAGGCTCAGATCATCCTGTAGATTTGTCCTCCTCAGCGCCCCAACACTTACTCCCCGCCGGCAACAATGCCCAGGCGGGGGTCGCGGAGCTTTTTCAGGGCGCCGGCCTCAATCTTGTGGACGGCCTGGCGGGAAATGCCAAGCTTCCGGCCCACATCTACCAGGGGCAGTTCACGATTGCCGCCCAGTCCGAAGCGCATTTCCAAAACGTAACGGTCGCGCTCGGGCAGGGTCTGCAGGGCCTCGTGCAGCTTTTTGCCCATAATTTTGGCGCAAACCGTCGCCTCAACATTGACGGATGAATCGGCGATAGTGTCGCCCAGGGTGAGATCGCTGTCGTCCTCACCATAAGGTTCATCAAGGCTTCTGGCCGGCATAAAGGGATACCGGATGCTTGCGAACTTCTGCCAAGGAAGTTCGAGGGCATCGTAAAGCTCCCTTTCCACGTCGTCCTTCCACAACTCATCACGCAGTTGAGCCTCGACCTGCGCTATTCGGTGGCGTTCCGCAGCTATATCCTTGGGCATTACTGTGGGATGCAGGCTGCGCCGAACGAAGTCGGAGATTTCGTGCTGGATGGCGGGACGGGCGTAGGAAGCGAAACTGACCTGGCGCCTGGTATTGAACCCCTCTATGGCAGTGATGAGACCAATCTGTCCCTGCTGGACCAGGTCGTCAAATTTGATCGGACTCTCCCGCCGTGGTTGGGACGTAAGGTTATGCCAACGCCGGTAAGCTATGCTGAGAACCAGGGGCTGATAGTCGGCGATCAACCGGTCCCGGCAGCTTCTCCCTATCAATCCCAGGTTTACCAGGTACTTCTCATAGATGGGTTCACGCTCAAGGAGCTTCAGATCCATGGGGATAGTGTCCAGTGCTTCCTGTAGTTCGTCCAGCCGAAGGTGGCCGAAATAGTCCACCACTTCCTGGGGCAGGGTGGCAATGTTCAGCTGGAGAAAGACCAGAAACTTGAAGGCGAAATCCTCTTCCCGGTCCAGCACGTCGGAGACCCTGGCGACCAGCAAGGGGTCAACGCGGCCCACCAGCGCCTTCCTCAGGGGAGAAGCGCCGGTAATTTCGGACAAGGTGGGGGCTTCGGGCTGGCCCAGGAAATTCTGGATCTCCCGTACAACCGGTTCGCCTTCGGCAATATTGACCAACAACGCCCGGACCACTTCCGAGGTAATCCAGGCATCTTCTGTCCTGCCAGGATTCTCCTCAATGACGATTTCCCTGAGAAGCCGGTAATGCCGCTCGATATCTATCAGTAAGAACCGCTCTAGCAGCCTGTCCGGGGAATATCCTCAGGCGGCTATTGGGGGACGCCACAGGTGGTTGGATGCGGGTGAAGCCATGAATGGCTGGGTCCTTGTCAGCAAGGAAGCGTTCCCGCTGGACCCGGAGGGGCCGGCGCCCCTACCTTT
>JAJEDS010000093.1 GCA_022821365.1 Dehalococcoidia bacterium
TAGGGGCGCCGGCCCCTCCGGGTCCAGCGGGAACGCTTCCTTGCTGACAAGGACCCAGCCATTCATGGCTTCACCCGCATCCAACCACCTGTGGCGTCCCCCAATAGCCGCCTGAGGATATTCCCCGGACAGGCTGCTAGCCTTGCCACCGGCCCCTGCTTTACCCTATCATCGCCCCAAGGCTTGACCTGGTTAGTCAACAATGGCAATACCCACCACGCGGAGGCGTTACCGTGCAGCAGTCGCCGTTCATACAGGGGTTGATGGATATTGTGGGGGATGAGTATGTGATCTGCCACCCCGAGGACTTGCTGGTGTACGAGTATGACGGGTCGGTGGACCGGTCCATGCCCCGGGCGGTGGCGCTGCCGGAAAACGCAGAGCAGGTCAGCCGCATCCTGGCGCTGTGCTACGAGGCGGGCGTGCCGGTGGCGGGCCGGGGGTCGGGGACGGGCCTGAGCGGCGGGGCGCTGGCCGCGCCGGGGGGAATCCAGATTGCCTTCACCCGCATGAATCACATCCTGGAAGTGGACACGGAGAACCGCACCGCCACCATTGAGCCGGGGGTGATCAACCTGGACCTGGACACCCACGTGCGCAAGTTCGGGATGCGGTACGCGCCGGACCCATCCAGCCAGAAGGCGTGCAGCCTGGGGGGCAACATCGCGGAGAACGCCGGGGGGCCGCATTGCCTGGCCTACGGCGCCACCACCAACCACGTCCTGGGGATGGATGTGGTCCTGGAGGACGGGACACAGGTGTACCTGGGGAGCACGGCCCGAGAAGTACCGGGGTACGACCTGCGGGGCGTGTTCGTGGGGTCGGAGGGCACCTTTGGCATCGCCACCAAAATCACGGTGCGGCTGCTGCCTCTGCCGGAAACGGTGAAGACATTCATGGGTGTCTTCCAGGACATTGACTCGGCCTGCAGCGCGGTGTCGGCGGTCATCGGTCACGGCATAGTGCCGGCGGCGCTGGAAATGATCGACGCGCTGAGCATCCGCGCCGTCCAGAACGTCACGGACGCCGGATACCCGGATGACGCGGGGGCCGTCTTGCTGATAGAGCTGGAGGGCCTGTGGGAAGAGGTGGACGAGGTGAGCCGGGAGGTGGAGTCGGCGCTGTGGGAGACGGGAGCCAGCGACGTGCGGGTGGCGGAGGAGGACAGCGAGCGGGAGCGGCTGTGGCTGGGCCGGAAGACGGCCTTCGGGGCCTTCGGGACCATCGCCCCCAACTACTACCTGGTGGACGGGGTTGTGCCAAGGACTCGGCTGACCCAGGTGCTGCGAAAGGTGTCGGAGGTGTCGGAGAAGTACGGCATCATCATCGCCAACGTATTCCACGCCGGGGACGGCAATTTACATCCGTGCATGCTGTTCGACGAGCGGGAGCCGGGGGTGAAGGACCGGGCCATGGCGGGGGCGGCGGAGCTGATGGAGTATTGCGTGGAGATGGGGGGCAGCCTGAGCGGGGAGCACGGCATCGGGCTGGAGAAGAAGCAGTTTATGCCGCTGGTGTACACGGAGGAGGACCTGGCCCGGATGAAGCTGGCCCGGGATGCCTTCGCCCCGGCCAACCGGCTGAACCCGGGGAAGATTTTCCCGGACGGGGAGGAGTACGAACCGGCTTCGCAGCGGACGCCGGGGCAGGTTGACCCGGGGTGGTATGTGTAGGTCGACTATTCGGGCTCTTCCAGCATAAGGCGCTGGACGGTTTCCACCAGGTCTGTGGTCAGGCTGAGGTCAAAGCCGGCGGTTTCGAAGCCGTGGGCCAGGGCGTTGCGGTAAGTCATCAGGTTGAACAGGTGATGGTAATCGTCCCTGGAAATAGCGCCGTGATACACCGCCATATCCAGGACATAATCCGGAGTGGTAGCCCGCTCGATCAGCACACCTTCCGCCGCCACCAGGGACCGTACCACCGCCTCGGCAGCGCTCCAGGCCAGCAGAAAAGCCGCCACGTCGAGGCCTGCGTCCGTTGCCTGCTGCGCCTCTGCCAGCCTTCGGACGATGTTCGCCTGGGGCATGGAAAAGCTGTCCGCCGGGGAATGCAGCCTTTCCGGTTCGCCAACCAGCAGCAGTTGAAAGCTCCAGCCGGGCTTGTTGTTCAGCACCCGGCCCAGTTCCTTGATGGGACTGCGGCGAGCCAGGGTCGTGCGGGTAGCTACCGCAATCACCTTTGTGTGGCCGTCCTTGCGAACCACCAAATCCGCCTTGAAGTCCGGTACAAATTCCAGTGGAACGTTCCGCTCTACCTCGTAGCCCCGGGCACGGTACTCCTCTGCCCTGATATCGGCTAGTTGCCTTTCGGTAATAGCCGTGTCCGATACCATGAGACAACCTCCTGTTGGGGTGCGTCCTCCACCACGATGTGGAGGAACTCTATACGGCTGGACAGGGCCCTCTCCAGAGAGGCCAGGTCGGTCAGTATTTCCATTTCATCGTTCAAGTATCGTTTGCGACAAACCAGGTCGGTAACCTGATTGTCATCGACATAAACCAGCCCTTTCAGTGCATCCAGAATCGGCTTGGGTATGTTGTCCAAGTCAAAGGGTCTCCCGTGAGAAAAGTATATCACCGTCACCGCTATAGGTTCGCCGACGGGGTCTGAATCATTCCAAATTCCCCTGGCTACAACCCCTACTTCCCTTCGCCATCGTTCCAGCCTCTCTCGCCTTCGCGTTTGCGCCGATATTGGTGGGCCGGGCATGGTAAATTCCAGTGGAAGAGGCATTACCGGACATTCACTGTTGAGAAGTTTCTAAGGCAGGCGTATTCCATTCTGGCATCGGGGGCATACATTGGAGAAATTACGGGGTATTATAGGGTAGTTCCGGATAGTACAACCTGGTTTTGTCAGTTGACCACCTACAACCTCTCGCACCAGCTAACCACCCTGCTTGGCCCCGACTCCGTCCTGGCGGCGGAGGGTTGTGCCGTGGACGGCGTTGTACCGCAGGCCGTGGCGCGGCCCGCCGACCGACGGGGCGTGGCCGAGTTGCTGCGGTGGGCTTCGGCCGACGGGGTGCGGGTGTTTCCCATGAGCGGCAGGGTTTTTGCCGGGCTGGGGAATGTACCCTCGCGGGTGGACGTTGTCCTGGATTTGTCCCGCCTGAACCGGGTGATGGACTACCAGCCAGCCGATTTGACGGTTACCGCCGAGGCGGGGATTACCCTGGAGTCGCTGCGGCGGGAACTGGCGCAGGGGGAGAAGTACGTGCCCCTGGAGGCGCCCCTGCCCCACCGGGCCACGGTGGGCGGGATTCTGGCCACCGGGTACAGCGGGCCCATGCGCTATTCCTACGGCCTGCCCCGGGACTGGATTATCGGCATCAGCGTGGCGGGAACGGACGGTGTGGAGACCAAGGCCGGGGGCCGGGTGGTCAAGAACGTTACCGGCTATGACCTGAACAAGCTGTACACGGGTTCGCTGGGGACGCTGGGCATTATCGTCGAGGCCTCCTTCAAGCTGGCGCCGGTGCCCGATACCTGGGCGGGGGTGACGGCGGTCTTCCCGTCAATGGCAAGCGCGCTGGCCTCCAGCCGCGCCCTTATTTCCCAGGTATATGCGCCCCTGGGTTTGCAGGTGGTAACGCCGGAGGCGGCTGGCAGGCTGGGGCTTGATTTGCCGGTGGATGCGGGCGCCGTGGCGCTGGGGTTTGTGGCGGGGCGGCCCCGGGCCGTGGCGAGGCGGCGGGATGAGTCGGCACGGCTGCTGGGCGGGTCGGGGGCGAGCCACGTTGAGAGGGTGGAGGACGCGGACGCGCGGAACTTGCTGAGCAGCCTGACCGACCTGCCATGGAGCGATGCTGATCCGCCGGAGGTGGCGGTGAAGGTTACGCTGCCGCCCGACAGCGTGGGAAGACTTGTGGAAGCCTTTGGCGGCAATGGGGACGGCGCGGGAGAGTGGGAGTTGATTGCCGATCCGGGGTTTGGGGCGGTTCAACTGCTGCGGTGGGCGTCGGGCCGCGCCGGTGGAAAGGATTCCTCGGCTATAATGGCGGACGTTAATGCGGTGCGCCGCGCCGCCGCGAACCTGGGGGGTTCCGCGGTGGTGGAAGCCTGTCCGCCGGACGTCAAGGCAGGGATGGACGTTTGGGAGGGGGCGGTTGGTGTGGGGGAACTGGAGATTATGCGGCGGGTCAAGGGGAATTTTGACCCTGCGGGGGTTTTGAACCCGGGGAGGTTTGTTGGGAGGTTGTAGGGGGCTGCCCTTCGACGGGTCCGGGGTGAACGTAGGCCACGTTCAAATTCAGGTGGGGCAGCCAGGGGAAAGTGCTGTGGGGCAGCGAGGGCGGTTTGAAACCCGCCCCTACCCGCTGCAAACCACCCGAGAACAGGGAACGCTGTCGTGATCGGGGAAAATGAGCATTGCTGCAGGAGATTCGGCAAAATTGAGATTACAGGGTAATATCCGTGGCACAGCCTGAAACACACGCCCAACCCAGCGCCGGACACGACCACATGGCAGGTACTCAGGAACGCATGAACAGCGAGCCTGGGTTTCGGGGGGTGGACGTGCCCGCCGAGGCGGACCTTTACCGCTGCGTTCACTGCGGGCTGTGCCTCAGTTCCTGTCCTACGTATACCACCCTGAAGGTGGAGACGGAGTCGCCCCGTGGGCGCATTGCCCTGATGCGGGCAGTACACGAGGGACGGGCGGGAATCAGCGACCGTATCGTCTCCCACTGGGAGATGTGCCTGCAGTGCCGGGCGTGCGAGGCGGTCTGTCCGTCGGGAGTGCCCTACGGCCGGATTATGGAGTACACCCGGGCGCAGACGCTGGCGCAGGACAAGCAGGGGGCCGCGCTGAAACGGGTGGACCGCTTTTTTCTGCGGGCGGCGCTGCCCCATCCCAGGCGGCTACGGCTGGGGTTTCACCTGCTGAGGTTTTACCAGCGGACGGGACTGCGCAAGCTGGTACGGGGCTCGGGGCTGCTGAGGCTGCTGCCGGAATCGCTGCGTCAGATGGAGGGGCAGCTTCCGGAGTTGAAGGAACCCTTCTTTGGGCCCTCCAGCGCAGTCTATCCGGCCCGCCGGAGACGTGAAGATGGGGATGCGGCGACAAACGCTACCACGGTGGCGCTGCTGTCGGGGTGCGTGATGCCGTTGATGCAGGGGGACACTATGCGGGCGGCGGTGCGGGTGCTGAACCGAAACGGCTGCGACGTAGCCGTCCCCAAGGGACAGGTCTGCTGCGGGGCGCTGAACCTGCACGCGGGGGACCTGGAAACGGCCCGAAGGCTGGCCCGGAAGAACATCGACGTGTTCCTGGCGGCAGGGGCGGACAGGCCGGGGTACCGGATTATTACGGCCTCGGCAGGGTGCGGGTCCAATATGAAGGAGTACGGGGAACTGCTGAGGCACGACCCCCGGTATGCCGAGCCCGCCCGCCGCTTCGCCGAGTTGACGGTGGATATTACCGAGTTTTTGGCGGAGCTGCCGCTGGACCCGCCCCGGGGCGCAGTCAACCGGCGGGTTACCTACCAGGACCCGTGCCACCTGGCCCACGCCCAGCGCATCACCCGGCAGCCCCGGGCGGCGCTGGGGGCCATACCGGGGCTGGAACTGGTGGAAATGGAGGCGTCGGCGATGTGCTGCGGAGGCGCCGGGTTCTACTCAATGGTCCAGCCGGAGGTTTCGGGGCGAATACTGGAGACAAAGGTTGGCAACATTGAGGCCACCGGGGCCGAGCAGGTGGTTACCGCCAACCCCGGCTGTATGCTGCAGATTGAGCAGGGACTGGCGTCTGGGGGATGTGCCGCCGCGAGCCGGCGGGTTGCCCACGTGGTTGATTTACTGGATGAGGCGTACCGAAACGAGGGGTAGCGCCTCAGCCTGGCTTGGAAGCCACGATGAAGACGTAGTCGCCGCCATTGTTCCGGTATTTTTCAGTTACCTGCCTGATGGACCCCGATTCAATGTCCCGCTGCAGTCGAGCGCAGCCTTCCTCAAGCTCCGCCTGATCGGCGAGAGTTGAAAAGGTGGAAATACCGCGACGTATCGTATCCGACAGGTAAAGCTCGGGGCGGTGCTTGCCCGCGTAGAGGAACAGGTCCTGCAAGTCGGGGCGAACGTAGTAATTCTCCATGTGGGTCAGGGTGAAGCCCGATTCGTTCAATGCCCCCAACACCGAATCGGTAGGTGGCATCTGGGCTGCTGAACGTTCCATGGCTATGGGAAAGTACTCGTTCAGCCAGTAGTTGTCCAGTTGCTCGCAGGTGCTGGTAAAGATGGCCAGCCGACCCTGGCGCAGCACACGATGGGTTTCGCAGAAGACGGGCATCAGATCGGGCAGGTGGTGGAGGGCCATGGTGCAGGCGGCGCCGTCGAAACTGAGATCGGCGAAGGGGAAAGCCGCCGCATCGCCCCATACCAGGTGAATATCCCTGCTCTTGCTTCGCGCGGACCGAAGCATCCCCGACGACAGGTCCAGGCCGTACCAGCACCCGCCTCTCGCCGCCAGTTGAGCGGTGTAGTTGCCGGTGCCGCAGGCAATGTCCAGGTACCGCCGCCCATTTTGCAGTCCCACGTGGCGCGCCAGCCGTTCGGTCAAGTACGGGTCTGCCCGACGGGTGACGTCGTAGTTGACCCCTATGTTGTCGTAAAGGGGCGCGGCATTAGAAGAAGACATACAGGAAAGCTCCCCTTTGTTAGGCTAGGTATATTTGCGTGAAAGTACATAAAGAGTAGCTTATTATTTAGAGTGTGTCAATAAGATTATTGAAGACTGAGGGTACCATTACGGGTTGAGGTGACACCAGGCCAGGGCAGACAAACAGGTCTGCCCCTGCCAGGTTCCCTACCGGAACGCCTGAACGGAACGCTTCCATGGGAGTCGGTGAGCAGAGGGAGTCGGCGAGCAGATTTCCGCAGATGCTACACTGTTTGTGGCATTCCAATCTGTTCCGGTGGTGGTATGTTCAAGAAGAGCCTTTGCCTCCTGGCCTTTCTGACGGCAACGCTTTTGCCGCTGGCGGCCCTTGCTCCGCCGGCCTACGCCCACGGGTTCGGGGAGCGGTACGACCTACCCCTGCCCCTGACCTACTTTGTGTTTGCCGGGGCGGCGGCGGTGGTCCTGTCCTTCGTGGTGGTGGGGTTGTTTGTCCGGGGGCAACATGAGGGATCGGGCTACCCCCGAGTGAATCTGCTGGCGGCCCCTGTCGTGGATGCGATACTCACGGGGCCAGTGACCTGGCTGCTGCGGGCGGCGTCCCTGTTCCTGTTCTTCCTGGTGATAGCCACCGGGCTGTTTGGGTCGGAGCGGCCGGTGAACAACCTTACGCCGACCTTTGTGTGGATTATCTGGTGGGTGGGAATGGGGTTCGTGGTGTCGCTGCTGGGCAACCTGTGGGCGGTGGTGAACCCGTGGAAGATACTGTTCGGGCTGGCGGAGGCCGTGTTCCACCGCTTCAACCCGGAGTGGGAACTGACGCTGGGAATGGACTACGCGGAACGGGTGGGCGTGTGGCCGTCGGTGGCCCTGTTCTTCGCCTTCGTGTGGGTGGAGAACGCGCTGCCGGAAGCGGCGGCACCGGCGCTGCTGGCCTGGCTGATCATTGCCTACAGCATCGTTACGCTGGGGGGAATGTACCTGTTCGGCAAGCACCAGTGGCTGCGGCACGGGGAGGTGTTCACCGTTATCTACGGGTTCCTGACCCGTTTTTCCATCACCGAGGTACGGGCCAATGACGCGGAAGTTTGCGACGAGTGCGCCGGTCCGCTGTGCCGGGACGAGAGTGGCGGGGAAGACCGGAGTTGCGTGGACTGCTACGAGTGCTTTGAGTACGCGGGAGACCGGGAACTTAACCTGCGGCCACCGGCCATTGGGCTGCATTCCCTAGGGAGTATGCCGGTGGGGTTGACGGCCTTGGTGCTGCTGGTGCTGTCAACCGTTACCTTCGACGGCTTCAGCGACACGCCCGAGTGGGCGGCGGCGCTGGGCTGGGCGTTATCCCTGACACCGCAACTGACCTCGCCCTACTTCAACGGCCTGGTGATTGCCAACACCCTGGGGCTGGCCCTCTTCCCCCTGGCTTTCGCGGGGATCTACTGGGGTTTCTCGGCGATGATGCGGTGGGTGGTGGAGCGCAGCGGCGGTTCCAGTCCGGCAGCTCCGGAGTTGATGACGGCCTTCGTATTTTCGCTGGTGCCCATTGCCCTGGCCTACCACTTCGCCCACTACCTGGGGTTCCTGCTGATACAGGGGCAGTTGATAATTCCCCTGGCGTCGGACCCCTTCGGGAACGGCGCGGACCTGTTCGGGACGGCGGGGTACGTGGTGAACATTGCCATCACCAACGCCCGGTTCATCTGGATCTTCGCGGTCATATCCATCGTGGTGGGGCACATCATCGCGGTGTACCTTGCGCACCTGCGGGCAAATGCCATCTACGGCGGCGGGTCGGTGGCATTGAAGAGCCAGCTGCCGATGCTGGCGCTGATGGTGATATACACGGTGGCGAGTTTGTGGATAATTTCGCGGCCGATAACGGAGTAGGCAACTATCCACGAAGGGCACGAAGGGGTTGATTGAAGCCCGTCTCTACAGCCAGGTACCACATTTGCAAGGGGCGCGCCTGAGGAATAAAATCTGTTTATGAATCAGCGATCTGATTGGGACGATCTTCTGACCGCGTTGGAATCGGACCCGCAACTGCGGGAGGCGTTGCGCCGGCACATTCTTACCGAAGAACTCTTGAACTTGCCTGCCACAGTAGCAAGTCTGGCAAGGCACGTAGAGACGATTGCCCTGGCCGTAGGACAACTGCAGACCGACATGACGACGGTTAAAGGGAATATAGAGAGAATGCAAATGGCTCAGGGCATTCAATCGGGAGTGTTGTCCGAAGCGGCCGGAACTGCCTACGAAAATACGGCAATCCGGCTGGCGCCAAGGCTTTTCAGGAGGCACTTGGGGTTCACAGAAACGGCCTTGTTCAGCCACTTTACGGACGGCTGGCACGGCAGTCTCAAGGCAATGGCGAAAGCAGTTCCAAATAATCCAACGGTGAGCGCCGAGGAGTTGGAAGACCTGCTGGAAACCGACATGGTATTCACGGCGAAGGGCCCAAGGGGCCAGGTTTACGTGCTTGCCGAAGCGTCGCTGACGGTGCAGGCCAACGACGTTGTACGTGCGAGGAGGAGGGCACGCATCTTGAATCGACTAATTGGCCCTGAAGATTCTAACCCCTGGACGGTCGCCGTGGTAATGGGAAAGGCCATCAGCGAGGACGCTCAGGCCCTGCTGATTGGGCAAGAGGGCAAAAACGGAACGGTCACCTTCCTGATGGCCAACGGGGACGCGCCGGATGCTTAGGTTGGGCCTATCCTGACTGATACGCACCTAAAACGCCCTATGGAACACCAAAAGGCCGGGCCACTTGGCCCGGCCTTTCTTTTCTTCGTGTAGCTTCGTGCCCTTAGTGGACAGTCGAGCTAGCTCTCCAGCTTTACGGGGTTGCGGAGGATGCCGATGCCGTCGATGTCGATTTCGCAGACGGCGCCGTCGTCCATGTTGCTGGTGGTGCCGGGGGTGCCGGTGTAGATGCAGTCGCCGGCTTCCAGGGTAACGTAGCGGGAGATGAACTCAATCATGGTGGGCACGTCGAAGATCAGGTGGGCGGTGGACTCGTTCTGCTCCTCGCTGCCGTTGACGCGGGTGCGCAGGTGCTGGGCGTGGGGGTCCAGGTCCGTCTCAATCCAGGGACCCATGGGGGAGAAGGTGTCGGCGGACTTGGCGCGCCACCAGTCGGAGTTGTTGTCGTTGCGGTCGCGGCGCTGCCAGTCGCGGGCGCTGACGTCGTTGCCGCAGGTGTAGCCCAGGACGTGGTCCAGGGCGTCTTCCTTGGAGACGTTCTTGCAGGTGTCCTTGATAACGGCCACCAGTTCACCCTCGGCGTCCAGGCGCTCGACCTCTTTGGGGCGGATGATGGTGTCCTCGGGGCCGATGACGCTGGTGGGGGTCTTGTGGAAGACCATGGGATACGGGGGAGCGGGACGGTCGCCGATGTGGCTGGTGTAATTCAGGCCCATGGCCAGGATCTTGCCGGGGACGACCGGGGCCAGCAGCTTGACGTCCGAGAGCTTGTGAACGTGGTCGGTAACGGTGAAGTTGCAGAACAGGTCGCCGTCAATGGCGGCCACGTTGTCGCCGTCAATGACGCCGTAATGAATGCTACCGTGGGCTTCGTACCGGGCTATCCTCATCTGTTGCTCCTTGAAATTTAAGAGAAATTGGCGCCCGCCGCGCGGTTGGCGGCAGGGCGCACTAATGTTAGCACCTGCGATGGGGGTTGGCTACCGTGGGGGGTGGGGCACCAGGGTATCAGGTCAGTTGGGGCGGTTCCCAGATGCGTTGCATTTCCAGCAGGAAGCCGGGGAGTTCCGGGTCGCCGGACAGGGTTTCGGGGGCTTCCAGGACTTCAACCGCTACGCCGGGGCGGTAGATGTAGACACGATGGCGGGGGTCCAGCGTGTCTATGAGCCAGCCCAGGCGGGCGCCGTTTTCCAGGTATTCTTCCATCTTGGCATGCAGGTCGCGAAGGCGGTCGGAAGGGGAACGCAGTTCGATAACAAAGTCGGGGCAAAGGGGGACGAACCGGTCCATTGCCCCCTGGGGCAACTCGGCCAGACGGCTCTTCAGCACCCACGAAGCGTCAGGGGAGCGCAATGCCCCATTGAGCAGCGTGAATCCTACGCTGGCGTCGAAGCCTACTCCCGTTCCATCGTCCCGGGTCCAGATGCCCAGGTCGGCGGCGATTCCGGCATTTCGGTAGCTGGTTATAGCATTGGTGGGGAACAGCAGTTCCAAGTCTCCCAGGGCGTTTATTTCAATGCGAAGTTCCGGGTTCAGACTGGAGATTTCCATGATCTGCTCGTCGGTGAACTTTACACCGGTGGGCAAACGGAACACCAAGGGGCCGTCGGGTTCCGGGGTGACCGGATCCGGTCCTGCCGGGGTTTCCTGGCGGGGTTTTGCCCGGGGAGTGGTCATTTCGGCGCCACCTCTCTACTGGTGGAGCTTGGTCGTTACCCGAAATGATACCAGAAGGGCTAGCCTGGTTGGGCGTACTGCTGCTGGGACAGGGTCTGGTAGGTTACCGGCGTAACCTAGACCAGGCCAGCGTCCACGGGGAGAACTACGCCGTTGACCCAGCGGGACTCGTCGCTGGCAAGGTAGAGGGCCGCGTAGCCGATGTCCCAGGAATCGCCCTCGGTGCGCAGGGGGGCGGCGCTGCGGCGGATTTCGCGCAGGTCGTCGTCCATGCGGGGGGCCACCATGGGGGAGTAGACCAGGCCGGGGGCGATGCAGTTGACGCGGATACCGTCGGGGCCGTGGTCGGCGGCCATGGACATGGTCAGGCCCTGCACCGCCGCCTTGGAGGTGGTGTAGGGGGTGCTGCTGTGGGCGCGCAGGCCGGCAATGGACGATATGTTGATGATGGAGCCGCCGCCGCTCTCGATCATCTTCGGGATGGCGTACCTGCTGCACAGGACGATGCTCTTGACGTTGACGGCCATGACGAAGTCCCAGTCCTCTTCGCTAACCTCGAGGACCGAGCCGCGGCGGGAGATGCCGACGTTGTTGTCCAGCACGTCCAGGCGGCCCCAGCGGTCGACGGCGGCGTCCACCATGCGGCGGCAATCGTCGGCGTTGATGACGTTGGCCTCGAATACGTCGGCCTCGCCGCCCTCCTCGCGGATGATGGCCAGGGTTTCCTCGGCGCGGGCCTGAACGTTGTCCACCAGGAGGACTTTGGCTCCCTCGCGGGCGAAGAGGACGGCGGCGGCCTTGCCGTTGCCCACGCCGGGGCCGCTGGAACCGGCGCCGGTTACGATTGCTACTTTACCTTCAAGCCTGCCGCTGCGTTCGGGCATATCTTGACTCCTGCCAATTTGAAGAACGAATTTATCCACGAATAGACACGAAGATTCACTAATGAGAAATTCGATGCCCGTATCCTATTCGTGGGCATTGGTGTCCATTGGTGGATGAAGAAGGGCTAGCTTATCGCCACCAGTTCGATTTCGAAGGTAAGGTCTTTGCCGGCCAGGGGGTGGTTGGCGTCCATGGTTACCTTGTCGTCGGACAGGGCCGCCACGGTCATGGTTACGGGACGGCCGCCGGCGCCGGTGGCCTGAAGCTGCATGCCCACCTCAAGGGGGATGGTGGTGGGGATTTCCGACCGGTCTATCTCGAACACCCCGTCGGGACGATGGACCCCGTAGGCCTGGTCGGCGGCAATGACCACGGTACGGGTCTCTCCCAACTCCATGCCGACGACTCCCCGCTCAAAGCCGGGGATCATCTGTCCCTGGCCGATGGTGAACTGCAGGGGGTCGCCGCCTTTGGAGGAATCGAACACCGTGCCGTCGTCCAAGGTGCCGGTGTAGTGGACACTTACCGTGTTGCCTTCCATTGCTTCTGGCATTTATCGCCTCCTGGGCTAATTGGCCTACCTTAACATTGATGGTTGGGGAAGTCCAATTGAGCGGCCCAGGCCCCAGGGCCAACGCGTTTTAACGAGCTGTAACCTTGAACCGCCAAAACTGTCATTCTGAACGGAGTGAAGAATCTAAACTCCATCCCACAAACCGGCTTTCGGAGCCGCAACTGGGCTGATGGGAAGGATTCTAGACCCTTCGGCAAGCTCAGATACCGTATTAGATGTCAAGGGTGGCCGGTTGGCAGCGCTGGGGATCAAAAGGCAGACCACTCTTCAAGACTCCATAGCAGATCCGCAGCAGTTTATGCATCGCAGCCACGATGCGCACTC
>JAJEDS010000308.1 GCA_022821365.1 Dehalococcoidia bacterium
TGGACCCCATTTCTACGCTGGCGATAGAGGAACTGATGCGGGAACTGTCCACTGATTATTCCATAGTCATCGTTACCCACAACATGCAGCAGGCGGCCCGGGTATCGGACTACACTGCCTTCCTGAACCCCCGGGAGGACAAGATCGCCGAACTGATCGAATTCGACGAAACCCGCCAAATTTTCACCAACCCCAGTGACGAGCGGACCGAGGCCTACATCACCGGCCGGTTCGGCTAGCCTGGAATGCTCCTGCCCTTTGCCGGGGCAATTGCCTTTCGAGGATTTCGCTGACCACAGGGGCACAGAGAACCCGGAGCCACACGGAGAATCTCCGTGTACCTTTGGGTTCTCTGTGCCTCTGTGGTGAGAAAAGGGCTGGCGTTACCGCTGGTGAACCGGATTGCCCCAGTCAACGCGCGATAACCCGGTGATGCCTGCCCCTTGACGGCCTGCATGGGCGCTCATAACATTAGTACGGGTGTTCCAAATCCTTTTTAGGAGTTATTCAATTTATGCCCGAAGTAAGCAGCCACGCGCCAGGAACCTTTTGCTGGGTGGAACTGGCAACCCCTGACGCCGACGCTTCCAAGACCTTCTACTCGGAACTGCTGGGCTTGACCTGGACCGACAACGCCATGAGCGAAACCATGGTCTATACCATGCTCCAGAAAAACGACAAGTTTGTCGGCGCCATGTTCCAGATTCACGAACAAATGCTGGCTCAGGGAATGCACCCCCACTGGGTATGCTACATTTCCACCGACGACGTTGAGGCGGCGACCTCCAGGGTGCGAGACGCCGGGGGCAATGTGATCACCGAACCCTTTGACGTCTTCACCGCCGGCCGCATGTCGGTTGTGGCCGACCCCACCGGCGCCACCTTCAGTATCTGGCAGGCCGGGGAGGACATCGGCGCCGGGTTAATTCACGAACCCGGCTCCCTCGGCTGGAACGAGCTTTACACCACCGACACCGAGGCGGCCAACGCCTTCTACGCCAGCGTTTTCGGCTGGGACCGTACTACCCACCAGGTGGGCCCGGAGGCGGAGGACTACCACGAGTTCAAGCTGGGCGATGTCAACGTGGCGGGAATGCTCCAGATCAAGCCATCCTGGGGCGAAGTACCGCCCAACTGGGGTACCTACTTTTGCGTTGAGGACATTGAGGCCAGCTTCCGGAAGGCACAGGACTTGGGCGCTCACGTAGTGGTGCCGGTGATGCGGGAAGGCAATATTAGTTTCTGCTACATGCACGATCCCCAGGAAGTCTACTTTGGTCTGGTTCAGGTGACCGGACAGTAACCGCAGCAATCCTGGCGGCGACGGATAAATACAGCCGCGAAACTCGAAGTGGCCGAAATGAATCAGGGGAGGGATACTGCATCCCTCCCCTGAAACTTTTTCGCTGGCGGACTTATGGCCGGCAATGCGGTTGACTCATTCTCTCAGCCCATACTTTGCCCGAAGTCCTGTCCGTCATTCTCGGGAACCTAATCCTGGAGCATCCAGCTCCGGATGGTCATGCGGGCCACGGGATTGTGCCAGTCGTGGGTGGCGGGGGTCAGGCCGGAGCCGTCGCCGCCGTGGATGCCGTTGTGGACATACACATAGCCCTCGGCCATGGCCTCGTCCCTGGCGTGGCTGCCGCAGGGCGGGCCCGGAATGTAGGCGCAGCTTTCGCTGTTAAACTCGCTGCCCGCATCGTAGGCAGTCAGGTTAATGGTGCGGGATTCGGTCAGGTCAATGCCGTTGCCGCCGATGAAGGCGTCGTTGGTGGTTACCAGCATGCTGATGAAGGACATCCGGGTATTGACGTCGTCAATTTCGAAGTGGGTCGAGACGGTCTCTCCCGGCGGTATGGGTCCGTCGTTCAGCGCCAGCACCATGGCTTCGCCCACATAACTGTTGGTTGCGGGGTCCCACTGGGCCAGCAGGTCGGCAGCGTCGGCGTCTTCAGCCATTTTCGCCAGCGCTTCGCTGGCCGGCTGGCCCAGGGTATACAGGGGGTCCACATGCGAGTTATGCCTGGCGATGAAGACCGGTGACAGAATCTGGCCAGGGGTCAGGTTAGTCAGGGACACCTCCACGTAATGTTGCTCGTTATCATCCGCGGCACTGATGATATTTACCGTAAGCAGGGCCGCCAGGGAGGCCACAACCGCCAGCGCCGTGACCAGGGAAATCCATTTCTTCATTTCTGCTTCTCCTGGAGTAGTGGCGAATTGTCCCACCGCTAAGCCGTCAAAATGTGGATGGAACAACGCGGTGACGTGATTCAAAGCAATCTAAGGTCTGGTTCTCATCTTTGCCTCCTGATGTATAGCTGACATCTTGAATGGGACTAACAATAAATAATATCTACTATTATTCTATGGAATATCAGGCCACCCTTCAATGTGTCCGGCTCCGAACTCACCAGTTCTTCACGATACCTAGCCAGGCAAGGGCGTTACGCGGGAGGAATTGTGCGACGCCGCCATTTCTATTCTGGAATTCGGGATAACAGCCCGACCCGGCATTGCCGAAAATAACGGCGGCTATTGGGAGATTGAAATGGGCATGCTGGGGCTGCTGGGGCAACTGGCCGACCGGACGAAGGAGGACGTGCTGTTCATCGGCGTGTTCCAGGCCTTCGAAATTCACGGGCTGGCAAAAGACCTGGAGTCCAAACCGCGGCCAGACCAGCGGCTGCAGGTGGCGGAAATGTCGTGGAAATAGCAGCCAAACCGCGCCCAGGTTAATTCTTCCCGGTTAACAGGTCGCGACCCTTAGGGAGACTCGGGGCCCCGCATTGCGGGGCCCCGATTTACTTGGAGGGTGAAGACCTGTATTGCCCGCCCCAACGGAGGAAGAAGGGCCCTCTGTCTGAGTTTGTTGTGCCGATTCAGGATACTTGGGGGCTGACTATTCCTGCGGTAATGTCAGGCCCACCTCCAGCTGCAGTCCCTCCGTCCAGCCCAGGTTGGAATCCAGCCGCCAGGCGTGGATGTTCCCACCGGCTCCCAGTTTCATTGAGTCGGCAACCGGATACTTGCTGCCACTGAATTCGAAAACAAGTTCGTCGGGCAACGGCCGGTCGGCACTGAGCACCAGTTGCCGTACTGCTCCAATTTCCTGGTAGAAAAGGGCGAGAATGGTGTATTCAACGCCGTCGTAGGTAAAGGCGATATCGTCCAGTTCGCCTTCAGGGGGAGACATGGATGGCATATACCCCTGGTAAATTCTCGTGGAATCGGAAGCTTCTCCCACCACGAGGTCTGCGAACCAGACCGTTGGGTCAGTCTGGTCCTGCGGAATCACCGCTTCCGTAAAATAGCGGCAAAACGAAGGGCCTTGCTGCTGACTGATTTCCCCCTGCGGGGCCTGGTTAAAGGGCATTCCCATCGACCCTGCAATGACCACCAACAGGGACTGACCCCGGGTCCATCCCAGGCTGCTGTCGAGCTTCCACACCCGGGCATTCGGCCCCAGCTCGGAAGTGGTCGATGCGGAGAAGGGGAATACCATATTGCCCGCGTAAAGGGCCAGTCCATCGTGCAAGGGGTCGCTGAGCTCCAGAACCAGGCGCCGGACACCGGCACCGGTTTCCTGGTAATACAGTCCCTCGACGGTATGGGCGGTGTCCCCATAGGTGAAATCAATCGAAGTCAAACCGCCTTCATCAGGAAGCAGGTCAGGCATATATCCCAGATAGGTGGAATCCGAATCCGAGTACTCTGCCACGGCGAGACACTCGGCCAGCACATATACCCCTCTTGGCTGGGCCATGCGCTGGGGCTGAGGCAAAGGCAGAACAGATCCAAAGCCGTCTATGCCCCCTGCAATGTCGGGGTCCATGGGCGAAATAATGTTAGGGCCGGGGTCCAGTTGAGTCCGGTCTTCCGAATTCTCAGGGGACAATATAGCGCCGGAAGCCACGCAATCAGGTAGACAGTCGCTCGATTCTCCAGGGCCAGCTGCAAATACCGACCGGTATCCAATGGCCAGCAATGCAATCACGCATACGATAACTGTAATAGTCAGCAGGAATGTTTTGGCCAAACCACTGGTGCCGTGTGTTTCATAGAATATGGAGCCTGAAACCCTCCCTGAACGGGGGTGCATATTATTTACCTCTTTTCCAGTCCGCTTGGAGGCCTGATCAGGGCCTGCGGCACAGGCGTTGGTGATAAATAACACCGATGCTATAAATTCATTTTAATATTGGTTGGTCAGATAGTCAATATTATTTATGATGCTGTGGCCGGAAGGGGAAGAGATGATGAGGATGATGAATGGAGGGCAGGGTGGCCCGGAGGCGGGCGCAGGAAGAACAGGGCGACTGTTTGATATACAGGGGGATTGTTTGATATAGAGGAGCCGTTGATTCGAGGGCTGCCGGGTGCAGTGGTGGAAGAATTTCGCCGTCAGGTCTGGCGGGCGGCGCGCACTGATTCCAGGATGCGGCCGTAGGCGTTGCAGCGGCAGAGGTTGCCGGAAAGAGCCTGGCGGATTTCCTCGTCGGTGGGGTTGGGGTTGCAGTTAAGCAGAGCCCGGGTGGACATTACGAAGCCAGGGGTGCAGAAACCGCACTGCCCACCGTCCTCTTCCAGGAAAGCCCGCTGCACCGTGTCCATTCCCTCAAGGGTTGGGGTACCGTCTCCCAGTCCCTCGATGGTGATGATCGGGCGGCCGCCCACCTGAACCGCCAGCAACTGGCAGGCGTAGACGGGCTTGCCGTCCAGCAGCACAGTGCAGGAACCGCATTCACCCCGGTCGCACCCCTTCTTGGAACCGGTCAGGTCCAGCTGCTCCCGTATCACGTCCAGCAGCGTCCAGTGGTGGCGCACCTGAAGGGAATGGGGCTGGCCATTGACGTTGAGGGTGATTTCGGCGGTATGGTACTGACCCGTTGTGGTCATAAGGGATGAACTCCTGGCTGGATGGTTTCCGCTAATCCTACCCCAGCGTCAGACGCGGGGCAAGGGCCTTTTCGGTTCCCCTGTCGAAACGAATAGAGTGCTTCGGGACTCGAATGGGCGTTGGGGCCGGGCCGATACTTTCGGTCACCAGTGCTGCCCTGGTCCAGGCGGCGCGGTGGTGAGAAGTTCGCTTAAGTCTCACCCAGGGTTTCCTTGAGGGCGGACTCCAACTCCGTAAGGCTTACGTAGCCTTCGAACCGGTGGTCTACCAGGCCCTCTTCGTTCAGGATGTAGACCCAGGACTCGTTGAACCAGTGAGGGACGGAGGAAAAGCCCCATTCTTCCACCGCGGGGGCGAAACTGGCCCTGGAAAGGTCGCCCTGGATTTCGTCGGGAAGGTCGTAGATCTCGACGTGGACGAAGTCTGCGCGGTCATTATACGTGGCCTTGAGTTCTTTGACCGTGTCCACCTGGGGGCCGCAGGTGGCGCTGGTGCAGAAGGCAGGGGAGGCGAAAACCACCACCGCCGGCCGCGGGCTCTCGATGGCCTGGGCCACAGTAATCTGGTACAGGTCCTCGTCGGCGTTGTAGTCGGTGGTCAGCTGCTCCACCCCGGGCACGTCGGCCAGAGTCTTGGTCCGGCTGAGGGGAGGGCGCTGGCCGATGGCGGGCACCGGGGACTGCTCCACCACTTCCAGGTCAATAACGGTCTCGCCGGAAATCTCGTCGTCATCGACCGATACCTCCAACTGCCAGGAGCCTGGCCGGTCGAAGGTCATGTTGGCGCTGTAGGCCCCGCGGATGCCAAAGGGCCAGCCGTGGTAGACGGCGGTAGTCTCCTGGGCGGAGCCTCCGCCTTCACCCTGGTAGGTGGCGGTGACGGCTGCTTCCGGGGCCTTGATGATGGCCTTCTTTCCCACCAGCAGGAAGGAAACGCGCTGCACCCCGGGGTTCAGGATGGTGGTGGCGAGAATAGGGTTGATATCTCCCTCGCCTGCCATCGGGTTGCCGGAGGGCCTGCGGCCGGCGGGCGCGCCGGAGGATGCAGGCTCAGGGGAAGTCGGTTCCACCACTGGCTCGGCAGCCGGAGAGGCGGGCAGAGGGCGGGAGGCCGTTTCCGGCGCGGCGGCGGCGCATCCCAGCGCGGCCATAACGACCAGGAGTAATACCACCGCCGGCCACACCCGCGCCGAAAGTGGGACGAGGATATGACGTGAGCTTGCCATTTACGGGCCCGCCTCGTACACGCCGAAGGTGAAGGCGAACAGGCCAAAGTTATTGGAGTTGGAACTCATTCGCAGCACCTGGCCCTGGGTGTAACCGGGACTGTCAATGATTTCGTAGAGGCGGGGCTGTTCCACCAACAGGTAGGTTTCTCCGTCCTCGCCAAACTGGATGTCAGCGCCGGCGTTTTCCTCTGCAAGATACTCGCCGTCCAGGGTTATTCGTACCTGGTAGGGCTCGCCGGAGTTGGAGGTCAACACGGCGTTGACGCTCTTGGCCGAGTATTTCAGGGTCAGGTAGTCTTCGTAATTATTGGTCAGCCGGCCGTGGCGGACGTGCTCACTTCCCACCTCCCAGGGGCCGTGGAAGAAGATGCGGTGGGGTTCCAGTTCCATCTCGTCCGGCGCTGCCAGCACGCCGACCGAGTCGACCGCGTGGTAGTAGGCCTCCTGCACCACGTAAGGACGATAGCCGGACATTATGTAATTTACGTTTCGGTGGTAACCGGCATAGAGTTCCGGGGTAACCTCACCTCCCAGCGCACCCAGGTAGGTGGGGTCCAACTTCTGGTCATCGGGCAGCTCAACGTCGTCAGACAGGTCTGCTCCGGCTTCTTCCAACAGTTCGCGAATCTCGTTTTCGGTCTCAGCGTACTTGCCCTCGCCGAAGTGGGTGTAGCGAATGACGCCGTCCTGGTCGATCAGATACTTGGCGGGCCAGTAACGGTTGTTATAGGCCTCCCAGGTCTCGAAGTCGTTGTCCTGGGCTACGGGCCAGGAAATGCCGTTTTCCTGGGTTGCCTCCAGAACGTTGGTATAGTCCTTTTCGAACTCGAACTCCGGCGTGTGGATGCCCAGAATGACCAGGCCGTCGTCGGCGTAGCGGGAGTGCCACAGCTTCAGGTAAGGGAAGGTGCGGATGCAGTTGACGCAGGTGTAGGTCCAGAAGTCCACCAGCACCACCTTGCCCCGCAACTGCTCTAGGGTCAGGGGTTCGCTGTTAATCCAGGTGTGAATACCCACCGGGTCTGCCGCCAGGGGTCCCTCGGCCCGTTCCCTTTCCACTGCCGCCGTTGGTTCGGGTTCTTCAGTCTCGGCTACCGGGTTGGCCTCCACCACGGCAGCCAGTTCCTGGACCGTGGTTGTAGCGGTGGGAGCGGGTTCGGCCTCGGGTGCTGTGGCAGGGTCGACTTCGGCCACGGGTGGAGTGGGGTTGTCGACCGCGCTGCTCTCCGCTGCGGGTTCCTGGTCAGGCGTGGATGGTGTCTCCACGGCGGGCTCCGCCGGCGCCGCAGTGGGTTCAGAGACGTTGGCAGGCGGCGCGGAAGTGGGACTGGCGACGGGATTGACCGCCTCAGTCTGGGCCCCTGGTCCACAGGCCAGGACCAGGACCAGAAGTGCGGCGGAAACGACGATCCATAGATTGCGCCACGAAGCTACGACGGACGGGGCACGATGAGCAACTGTCACTACAGACTCCTTATGGAGTTATACGTTTCACTTTTCTCGCTGAATAACATTACGAACCCATGCCTGCTCTGGATGTTGGCCATCCCTTGGCCCACTGACCGACGCCCCTGAATGATACCAGAGTCGAGGGGCCCGGCGTGGCAGTTATTGTTCGGAGTTGTTGGCGCCTATACCGGAACCTCTTCAAGGGATTGTGCGGTGTATTTCCCAAGCAGGTTGGACTTTTTTCTATTTTCAGCCCATTTCGCCTCATTTTGATCTTTTTTGCCCGGAACCCTGGTCTGACACACTGGTCTGGTCCCAGGGCTATCGCACTTGGAGGCTTTTCTTAACCACAGAGGCTCAGAATAAGCAGAGGAGCGCAGAGATTCTCCGCGCAGCCCCGCGTTCTCTGTGCCTCCGTGGTAAGAAATGCGCTGGAATAAATGCAACTGGACGGGACGATCTAATTGCGGATGGAATGAGTCATGGTTTGACGGTGGAGGGGTGTTATGCGGAGTGGGAAGGGGCTGATGTCATAAGGGTAAACGCATCTTGATTGTGTGGTCCGGCTCACCCGCCCGGATGCAGCACCATCTCTTACCGCGGAGACGCAGGGAACGCGGAGTTGCACAAAGAATTTCTGCGTCCTCTGCGTCACTGTGGTTCTCTGCGCCACTACGGTTAAATTACTCGTTGGCGCGATTTCCCTGCCCCCGGTTTGGCAGGGATGTCTAAAACTCTAGCTTATGTTAAAATCCTTTGGAATTTTGGCCCGATTCGGGGCCAAGATATAACATCAATGTGAGTAAATACCGGAGGCGGAGTGCAGGAAACCACATCCCTGGCCGCAGTGGGCCACCGCATTGTAGAGAACGTTGGCAAGGTCATCGTGGGCAAGACCGCTGCGGTACAGCAGGCGCTGGCCACTTTGATTGCCCAGGGGCATATCCTGGTGGAGGACGTGCCAGGGGTGGGCAAGACCACCCTGTCCAAGGCGCTGGCCATCTCTGTAGGCTGCTCCTTCCAGCGCATCCAGTTCACCCCGGATTTGCTGCCCAGCGACGTTACGGGCATTTCCGTCTATAACCAGCAGAGCGGCGACTTCAACTTCAGGCCGGGCCCTATCATGTCCCAGGTGGTGCTGGCCGACGAAATTAACCGCGCAACGCCCAAGACACAGGCGGCCCTGCTGGAGGCCATGGAGGAATTGCAGGTAACTGTGGATGGGGTCTCCCACGTCCTGGCGCCGCCCTTCATGGTGGTGGCTACGCAGAACCCCATTGAATATGAGGGAACTTTCCCCCTGCCCGAGGCGGAACTGGACCGATTCCTGATGCGCCTGAGCCTCGGCTACCCGGACTTCTCCGAAGAAATGGCCATCATCGAACGGCAGGAGTTGACCCATCCGATTGATTCGCTGGAACCGGTGGCCACTCCTGAGGAAGTTACTGCTTTGCAGGAAGCGGCCAAACAAGTTTACGTGGACCGCCTGGTGCGGCAGTACATTGTCTCTCTGACAGAATCGACACGGAACCATCGGGACATTGCGCTGGGGGCCTCGCCGCGGGCCACCCTGGGCCTGTTCCGCATAGTCCGGGCCATGGCCCTGGTGCAGGACCGGGACTACGTGATACCCGACGACGTGAAGTCGCTGGCGACGGGGGTGCTTTCCCATCGCCTGGTGCTGTCGCCCTCGGCGAGGATGCGCGGCATAAGACCCGAGGAATTGATCAGCGACCTTTTGAACCAGATAACCGTGCCGGGCATGGCGCAAGTGTAGTGCGAGAGGGGAAGGGAGGAGTAAAGAGAGTCCCTGCCTGAAGACTTGGTGCGGACAGACTCCGGGTTGCTTGTGACGCGGCCACAGACGAAAATCGGACTGAATTATCTCCAGTTCAGCCAAGTTTTATGGTATTCTGCCTCGGTCAATTCATACCCGACCTTCTACATGCAGGTAACCGGACGTTGAGCAAGCGGACGATCGGCATACTGATACTCCTGGCGGTGGTAACCTTCTATACCCTGGGCACCGGTTTCTCGTTCTTTTATCGTTTCCTCTATGTAATCGCCCTGGTGCTGCTTTTCGGCCTGTTGTGGGCCTGGCTGAATTTGCAGGGTCTCCAGGTGCGCCTCACGCGCCTGTCCCACCGGGGGCAGGTGGGCGGTTACCTGGACGGTCAGATCCAGGTGGTCAACCGGTTCCGATTCCCCAAGTCGTGGCTGGAAGTCCGGGAGGTAACGGACATTCCCGGGTACACTACCGGACGGGGCATAGCCATGGTGCGGGACCAGTCCCGAAGCTGGCGCATTGAAACCTACCTGGCGCGTCGGGGAGTGTTCAACACCGGCATAGTGGAGGTAACGAGCCAGGACCCCTTTGGCCTGTTCCGGCTCAGCCGCCGGTTCCTTGAATCGGAACAGTACGTAGTCTTTCCGCCCACGGAGCCGCTGCCCGACCTGGACCCACGTTTTGCCTTTCTGCCCAGCGACCGGCGGGTTACGCGACGTTCCGACCACATAACTCCCGAGTCTTCCGGGGTTCGCGAGTACGTTTACGGAGACAGCTTCCGCCAGATCCACTGGCCCTACACCGCGCGGATGAACAACCTCATGGTCAAGGAATTTGACATGGGCCTGTCCGCCGAAAGCTGGGTGCTGCTGGATATGCAGCGGGGTTCCCACGTTGGGGACGACCCGGTGGACAACACTGAGGAATTGTCGGTCAAGACGGCGGCGTCGCTGTTGACCCGGTTCGACGAACTTTCCATGCCCGTGGGCCTGGCCACCAACGGCGACCAGAACTGGCTGATGCGGCCTGGTTCCGGCCCTGGCCACATGGGCAACCTGATGGAAGCCCTGGCGGGTGTGAGGGCGCAAGGCAACGTGACGCTGGAACGGTTCCTGTACGACCTGCAGCCTCATCTCAGTCGGTTCAACTCGCTCACGGTGGTCACTCCCTCCCGCAGGACGGAGTGGATACACGCGCTGAACAGCCTGCGCCGCGACGGCGTCAACGTGGCGGTGGTGTACATTGAACCCACTGACTTCGGGGCCGCGGCGGAGGTCCAGTCCCCCCTGGACTTCCTCTTTTCTAATGACATATCGGTCTACCGGGTGCGCCGTGGTCAGTCCCTGAACGAGGCCCTGAGTATGACGGTTTACAACCATCCCTACCCCTTCATCGCACCGCCGCCAAGGGCGGGGGCGGATGAGAACGGCAGCGGAACGGGAAGCGACTCGTCGCCGGGTAGCGCCTCCGTCCAGTTTGCCTACCAGGGCGCGGACGACTCTGGACAGCAGGGGGTGTCGCCGTGACCAGCGCGACGCAAGCGGGAATTAGGCAGACCACGACGGGCCAGGGCGTTGCCGCTGACAACGGGCGGGGCTTCACGCTTGAGCCTATAGCCAGGGGCGCACTATGGCTTTGGCAGAATGGCCGCCCCGCCGACGGGTGGGCTGCCGTCTTGCTCCTGGCCTTGAACCTGTTGGTAGTTGCCTGGTCGGTGGACCGAGGAGGCGACTGGGTTCCTACACCCAGCCTGGAATTCCTGATACTGATAGCAATGCTGACAGGACTGGCGCTGTCCCGGATACCGGTCTGGGGAGCGTTGCTGCTGCCGCTGGGCCTGGCCATCGGCCTCTGGGTCATTACGGCGCAGCTTACGGGCTTTGATGGTGAAGGCATTGAACTGGCGAGCGCTCCGGAACTCTACGACCGGCTGAGCCTGTGGTGGGTGGCTTTCCAAACAGGTGGCATCAATATCGACCGGGTGCCCTTCGCCTTTGCCCTCATGTGCCTTACCTGGCTGGCCGGTTATTTGGCCGCCTGGGTATTCTCTCGCTACCGCAGCTTCTGGGGTGTCTTCGTCCTGGGCGGGGCGGCGCTGCTCAGCAACCTGACTTTCCTGCCTTCAGAAGGCATCACGTATCTCGTCTTTTACCTGCTGACGGCGCTGCTGCTGGTTGCGCGGGTCCAGGCCGTTCGTCGCCTGAAAGAGTGGCGGGGACGGGGCTTCCAGGCCGACAGCCACCTGGGGATACTCTCGATTTCAGACAGCGTAATCGTGGCCTTTATGGTGTTGCTGGTTGCATTCCTGGTAGTTCCCAGGATAGTACCCGGCGATCGTTTCTGGCAACCGGCCCACGACGTATACGAGTTCACCCGGTCTCCCTATGTGCAGTACGAGGAGGATTTCAACCGCCTGTTCGCAGGACTGCCGGCGCGCAAGCCGCTGCCCTACCGGATATGGGGGGACGTGATGGCCTTCCAGGGGACCATCAACCCTACCACCACGCCGGTGCTGCAAGTGGAATCACCGGTGGCGATGTACTGGAAGGCCCGCAGCTACGGCACCTACACCCCCAAGGGTTGGAAGTCCGAAAATACATTGGTGCAGCCCACCGACTGGACGCCAACCCATTCGTCGCCCCAGCCCTACGAAAAGCGGTTCGAGGTTACCCACGCCCTGACGCCCAACTACCGTACCCGCAACCTGTTCGCCGGCGGGCAGGTCATATCTTCAGACCGGGACGTCCGTATCGAAACCTACGATTCGCCCATGTATAACCTAGACCTGAGCGGGCCGCTGCAGTTGGGGCAAACATATCCAAAGGTAGAACTGGCGACCGTCAACCTGGACCGGGCGCTGCGCGAGTCGGGGCCCACGGCCAGCAGGTCCCAGCTGGCCCAGGCTCTCCCGTCCGGTTTCCACCTGGTTGACGTGGAGCGGGATGGAGACTGGGTGCAGCAGGTGCAGGTAGCCGAGATATTGCCGGAGCAGCCGGACACCTTGTCTCTGCGTACGTCGGGCAAGGAATTCAGACAGGGCGAGACGTACGAGGTTACCGCCTCCGTGTCCCTGGCTACCCCCGAGGACCTGCGACTGGCCGGGCTGGACTATCCCACCTGGGCCCTGGCCAAGTACACCGCGTTGCCGGCGGAGGTGCCCCAGCGGGTTCGCGCCCTGGGCCGGGAACTGACGACCGGCGCCGAAAACCCTTACGACAAGGCCAAGGCCATTGAGGCGTACCTCAAGACCTTCCCTTACTCGCTGTCCATCCAGCCCCCGCCCTACGACGCTGACGGGGTGGACTATTTCCTGTTCGAACAGAAGACGGGTTACAGCGAATACTTCGCCTCGGCAATGACGGTGCTGCTGCGCACCCAGGGCATCCCCGCCCGCATGGTTACGGGCTATACCGTGGGCAACCAGGTGCCGGAGCACGATGTCTACGTGGTTACCGACAGCCACAGCCACGGGTGGGTTGAAGTGTTCTTCCCAAGGTACGGTTGGATCAGCTTTGAACCCACGCCAGGCGCAACCATACCTTTAGCAACGCGGCCCGCGCCGGCAGAGGCCCCCGACCTGAGCGGCTTGCCTTCGGTGGCCCTGGATATACCGCTGTGCGAATTTGAGGACGAGGAAGACTGCGAGGAAGAATTCCTGATCGAAGCGCAGGCCGGCCAGGAGGAGGACCCGCTGGCCATAAGGCTGATACAGGAATACCTGCCCTGGGCGGGAGGCGTGCTGGCATTTCTGGCCATAGTTACCGGTCTGGTCTGGTTCTTCTGGCGGCGGTATATGTCGCCGTCGCGGGAACCGGAAACGGCCTTCCGCCGCCTGGCTTTCCTGGCCCGCCTGAACGCTCTGGCGCCGGCCAGCTACCAGACGCCCTTCCAGTACATGGACAGGCTCTATGAAGAGATGCCTGACCACCGGGAGCAGCTCTCAACCATTATCGCCAGCTACGTACGACATCTTTACGGGCGCAAGGATACGACGGAAGAAGAGGCCGATGGGCTGGTGCAGGCCTGGCTGGAATTAAGGTTGGCCCTTCTGTTCCACCTGCTGCGCCGGCGGGGCCAGACCGAGGAGGCAGTCACGGCATGAATACCCGAAAGTACTGCGTCATACCCGGGCCCCACGGCTGGATTGGCCTGGCGGGCACCGACGACGGCCTGAGCCGCTTGAGCATGAAGCCCACGCCGGAAGAGGTGTTGGAAGACCTGAATGACGACATTCGCGGTTGCCAGCAGGACGACGAGGCCTTCGCCCAAGCCCAGGCGTGCCTGGAACGTTATTTCCTGGGGGATACCGGCGCGCTGGACGAGATAGTCCTGGACCTGGGCGGCGCGCCACCCTTCTTTGCCGCCGCATGGGAGGCGTGCCGTTCCATCCCGGCGGGAGAGACCCGGAGTTATGCCTGGCTGGCCGCGGAGGCCGGCCGCCCAAACGCGGCCCGGGCCGCCGGACAGGCAATGGCGAAGAATCCCCTGGCGCTGGTTATCCCCTGCCACCGGGTAATCGGCAGCAACGGCGACCTGCACGGCTACGGCGCAGGAGGCCTCACCGTCAAGGCCCACCTGCTCCAGATGGAACAGGAAAGGCTGCCACTGGCAAAAGCAACAAATCCCCAGCCCCACTGACACTCCCCCCTTGCCAACCCGCATAACCTCCCTCCACCATAAAACCATACCTTTAGGCGGAGACCGCTGCTACCGCATCCATCGTAGGTGTCCGCCTCAGGCGTATGGCCGCCCCGTCCTGGAATGACGCCATCCGTACCGTAGGGGCAGCCCTTGTGGCTGCCCTATCCCCGGGCTGAGAACCACCGTAGGGGCAGACCTATGTGTCTGCCCTGGGTCGTGGTCCAAAACGGAACCAAATGGAACCAAATGGAACCATTATCAAAAAAATCCCACCTTCGTGCCCCTTCGTGTCCTTCGTGGATGAACCCCCAAAACGGGCCAAAATGGAACCAAATGGAACGAAAAACAAAAAAATCCCATCACCCCGCACGCTCACCCTGGGCCTGCGGAACCTGCCTCAGACGGAACGTCCCCCGTGGCGGTCGGATCCTTGGCAGGTCGATAGGCGTTCCCCCAAATTTTTGACAATCGGGCGAGCAACTCCCGATGCCCACGCTCTGAACGAAATGCGTCAACCCATTGACTTAATGCTCCAATAACATTATCGTATTTGCGGATTTTCTGTTTGGGGTAAACCTAAACCATCATTCTTCAATTAAGGGAGGAACTTGATAAGTGGACCCAAGAACCTTTAGCCGGCGGCGCTTTGGGCGCTGGCTGGTTGTAGTAACCGCAATTGCATCTCTTTTCATTGTGGCCTGCGGGGGAGCGTCCGCTCCCGCCACTGCGCCATCTTCCTCATCCACCGACTCCCCTGCTCCTGCCGCCGCTGAACCTGCGGCGTCGTCCGCCAGCACCGATTCCGGATCGATGACCGACACCGGGTCTGAATCCATGACGGATTCTGGTTCCCAGACCATGACCGACTCCGGTTCCGGCAGTTCCGAACCTGCCATGCAGCCCACCAACACGCCGGTGCCCACCGTCCAGCCCACCCCGAGGCCCGTTGAGGTTATGGTGGAGTCTGCCCGGGACGACGTGGTAATCGTGATTAACGAAGAACCTTCGATCCCCGATCCCTGGATCAGCACTACCCTGTACCCGAACCAGATAATCCACAACATAGCCCAGCCCATTTCCTTCTTCGGGCCGGACTTTACCGATACCGCCACCGCCGGCTTCACCGGATTTGAACAGGTTGAGCCCAACAAGTGGCGCCTGTCCCTGCGTGAAGGCGTAACCTTCCACAACGGCGAACCCTGGAACGCCGAAGCCGCCGCCTACACTATTGACCAGCTTGGCGGCAACGTGGAGTACCAGCCCTACTCCCAGGTGCGTGAGGCCCACGCCGAAATCATAGACGACATGACCGTGGACTTTGTCTGCACCAGCGCGGCCGGATGCCCGGTGCTTCCCCGCTTCGGCCAGTTCCACATCTTCATCGCCCCCGGCTACCACCAGGAAGTTTCCCAGGAAGATCGGGACGCCTCCGGCCAGGTAATCGGCTGGGGCCCCTACGTCTGGGGAGAGTACGTCCGCGGCGAGTCCATTTCCCTCACGGCCTACGAGGACTACGTGGAGCCGCAGCCCATCGACTTCATAACCCAGGCGCCGTCCATCAAGGATGCCCAGTACATCTGGCGCTCGGAAGAGACGGTTCGCTCCGCCATGATCCAGACCGGCGAGGCCGACCTGTCCTGGGCCGTGTCCATCGACCAGGCCGAGCCCATCAACAACAGCGAGCACGGCAAGACGGTCAAGGTGGTATCCGGCGAGGTCTACACCATCAACGTGGACACCATCTGGCATCCGGAGCTTCGGAAGCTGGAGGTCCGCCAGGCCCTGACCCACGCCATCAACTGCGAAGAGCTGGCCCTGGCCTTCTTCGGCCCCGAATCCCGCTGCTCCAGCGGTCCCAACGGCATCCCCGGCACCCTGGGGGTGAACGAGGAGAACTGGAAGCCCATTTACCAATACGACCCGGACAGGGCCCGTGAGCTTCTGGCCCAGGCCGATTACAACCCTGACAACGTTATACAGTTCTGGACCCGCGCCGGCCGCTACGCCAAGGACGTGGAGATTACCGAATCTCTGATCACCTTCTGGAATGACGTGGGCCTGAACGTGGAAGCGCAGGTGGTCGAGGGCAGCGTGTGGCGCGACCGCCACCTGACCGGCCCTGCGGTTACCTATGATGCGGAGATTGAAGCCGGCGCCACTTCCGAGGCAGCCGCCGCTGCGGTGCCGCAGAACGATCCGCCGCGCACCGGCGCTACCCCGGGGCTGGTGTTCTTTGCTCCCGGTGGCGAGTACTTCGACTTTGGCCGCCAGATCAACTTCTACATGAGCTGCGCGTCCAACCGGTCCAAGAACTGCAACGCCGAATGGCACGCCCTGGGTCAGCAGGCCCTGTCATCCACCGGCGATGAACGCCGGGCCCTGATGACGGAAGCTTACGAGCTTTTCTCCGAGAACCTGCTGCAGCTTCCCATGATGGAGATTGTCTCCGTCTGGGGCGTCAACAAGGACCTGGAGTTCGTCAATATGCCCGGCGGCCGCCGCATCCTGATCAACACCATGACCTGGACGCAGTAAGCAGCCAACAAACCTCAATCCACGGGCAACAAAAGCGCCCCCGGATGGAACGTCCGGGGGCGTCGTTTATTCAAACATGGATGAACAGGATAGACAGGAGGTCAGCAACTTGAGAGCCAATCCTGTTCATCCATGTAAATGCTCTCGGCTACCGCACCGGCCCGCCCAGGGGCGACCGAGGCGAATCGCTTTGCAGGAAGCCGCCGTAGCCCGGCTGCTGCTCCAGCGTTCCCTGGTTGAGCAGCACTTGGCCCCGCAGCAGGGTCATGTGCGGGCGGCCCTGCACCTGCCAGCCTTCGAACAGGGAGTAGCCGGCGTTGCTGTGGTGGTCCCGGGCGGTGATGATGCGGTCGCCGCCGGGGTTCAGAATGAGTAGATCGGCGTCGGAACCCACCTGGATGACGCCCTTGCGGGGGTAAAGGCCGAAGATGCGGGCCGGGTTCTCCGACATCACCCTTGCCAGCCACCAGATGGGCAGACCCCGCTGCACCACGCCCTCGCTGTACATCAATGGCACCAGGGTTTCAACGCCCGGCGAACCGAAGGGCACCGAGGCGCCGTTTGCGTCCACGAAGATGTTGTCCCAGCCCACCTGCTTCAACTCCTGGGGATAGGGGGCGTGGTCGCTGGCGGTGATGGAGATGTGGCCCTGCTCCAGGCCCCGCCACAGGGCATCCTGGTCCGGACCGTCCGCCGGCCGCAGGGGCGGGCCAATCTTGGCCAGGGGGCCGTATTTGGCCATCTCCTCATCGGACAGCAGGAGGTACTGAGGGCACGACTCGGTCCAGATGCGCTGCCCCAGGGCCTGGGCCTGCTTGATGCGCTCCAGGCCCAGCTGGGTGCTAAGGTGGACGACGTAGGTGGGGCAGTTGGTGGCTCCCGCCATCTTGATGGCCCGATTGATGGCTTCTTCCTCGGCCCAGTCGGGGCAGGCAGAGGGGAAGTCGGTGGGGTGAGTGTGTCCCTCGGACAGCAGCTTGTTCTCCAGGTACTCGATGATGTTGCCGCTCTCGCAGTGAAGCTGCAGCACGCCGCCGCCCTTGGCCACCATTTCCATGGACTGGCAGATGTAGTCGTCGTCGCACATGCGGTAGGGGCGCTTCTTGTAGGTCATGAACATCTTGTACGACTTGACGCCCATATCCAGGGCCTCGGGCAGGCTGTTGAGGATGCTGGGCCGGTTCTGCAGTATGAAATGGAAGGCGAAGTCGGTGACCGCCGTTCGTTCCACCTCCTCGCGGCAGCGGTTGATGGCCTGGGGCAGGGTTTCGTCGCCCTCCAGGTTGTAGGTGCCGAAGGGCACCAGGGTGGTCAGGCCGGCGTGGGCGGCGGCCAGGGAACCGAGAGCATAGTTATCGTGGCCGTCCAGGTGTACGTGGCAGTCAATCAGCCCGGGCAGCACGTACATGCCGGAAGCGTCGATGTACTTGTCGGCAGGCGGCAACAGGTTTTCGGGGCCGATAGCGGCGATCTTCTCACCGTTAATGGCAATTGAGGCTTCGTAGACCTGGGAGGAGGTAACTATCTGGCCTCCAACAACGATGGTGTCCACGTGCCGGTCGCTGCGGGTTGAGGTCATGGGGGGCCTCCTTGTGGGGTTCGCGCTTGGTTGACAATTTCCGAGAGTATAACAGCAACGGAGTTTTTATCCACGAATAGGCACGAATGTTCACTAATGGGTCCGTGGCCGGTCCAAATGACAGGCGCCGATTGACAGGCAACCTGTTTCCTATAGTATCTTCGTGGCACTTGAAGGAAGGGACTGATGGAAATGAACCCAACTTTGACTGAACTTATCAAGCAAGCCCCCTGGCGGGAAGCGGTTACCTACCGGGATACTTGGCCCCATGAGTATGTCCTTACCAGCAAGGACGGGTTTCGTGCCTAACATGGATAGCTTGTGGGGATATTTCGCTAATCTTGTACTTCTAATATCCTAACCTATGCGAAAGTTGTGCGTTTCATCGGTTTCATGAGCTCTTGGATTATTGAGAGATTGATTTGTGCGTGCATTGGAGGAGTAATGGCAACACAGAGAAATGTGACATGGCCAGAAGCCGTCATGCAGGTCTTGGACGTTGCAGAAGAACCACTGGATTGCAACGAAATTACTCGTCGAATCGGCGAGCGCGGCATCAGGGAGTTAACTGGTGCTACACCAGTGAACACAGTGAATCGTGCGCTAGGTGAGTTGATCGCCGAACAGCGCGCTGTTCGAACCGGGCCTGGGCTATACGCAGTTCAGAGAGTTGCGGAAAGATACTCCGCCATTGAGGCGGCTGTTGAAGTCGCTGCTGAAGAGGCAGCGGCTAATCCTGAAACTCTAACAGTTAAAGCTTATGGCTTATATTGGGATCGAACATTAGTGGATTGGAACCCTGCCAGAGGTCAACTTTGGGGTCAGCAGGACGAAAATGCTACACCAGTAAACTTCGCGGATCAGGCGGGCATATATTTGTTACACAGTTGGAACGAAATCGTTTATGTAGGACAGACTTTTCGCGGAGAAGACGAAGCTGGTATGTACGCTCGAATCAAGCAGCACCATTCGGACCGTGACAAAAGGAAGAGTGATCGGTGGGACACCTTCTCGTGGTTTGGCTTTAAGCCAGTGGGCGAAAATGGAGACTTGCAACCCTATCCTGAGAACGGCACTTTATCCGCTGTTATCGATGTACTGGAAGCAGTTTTCATAGAAGCATTGATGCCCCGATTGAATATGCAAACGGGCCGAGGATCAAGGCAGCTACGTGAAAC
>JAJEDS010000010.1 GCA_022821365.1 Dehalococcoidia bacterium
GTACACGGGAACCCTTCTCTGGGGCGCGACCGGCACGGACAAGGATGACCCGGTAAGGGTGGAGAAGGCATTCCCTGCCATCGTATCCAAGGCCCAGTTCAACCGCGTGAATAAGCTCATGCGCTCACGCGCCCCCAAGAGGAACCACCCCCGCAGGGTGGGAAGCTCCTACCTGCTCAGCGGGCTGGTAAGGTGCAAGTCCTGCAACCGGGCGCTCAGCGGCCAGGACGCCAAGAGCGGACAGTTCGCCTACTACGTCTGCCAGTCCATCATGAAGCGGGGCAAGGACGCCTGCGAGACCCCCAGGCTCAGCGCCAGGAGCTTCGAGGAGATTGTGGTGGGAAGGATCAGGGAGAACGTGCTCACGGAGTCGAACATCCGGGAGCTGGTGAAGTTGGTGGACGAGGAGATGGACGGCATCGCCAGGGAGCAGCGGCAGAAGCTGGAGGAAACGGCGGAGGATGCCCGGGTCATGCTGTCCCAGCGGCGGGTGGTGCTGGACGACGTGAACACCATCACCGCCTACTCCCAGGATTTGAGCAACTACCTGCGGGAGAGCGAGCTCACCGAGCGACGGGCCTTCATCGAGTCCTTCGTGAAGGAGATCATGGTGCAGCCCAGCGGGGCCCTGGTGCGCTATACCATTCCCATGCCCGAGGATAGCCCCATCGGGGGAAAAGACACCGAGGAGATGGCCTTGCACTCCCCGGTACTGTCTACGGTCAAGTCTGGTGGGCCCGGCTGGGTTCGAACCAGCGACCTACCGGTTATGAGCCGGTTGCTCTTCCACTGAGCTACAGGCCCTCCATTCATCCAGCTTAAAGAGGGCTGGGTACCGTGTCAAGGACGGCGCTGTGGCGGCGGCCGTCAACCTATTCTGGGGACCTTGGGTGCCTACACCAGCCCCAGCCTTTGCAGGTAGTCAGGGTCGTACTCTGCCAGCAGCCCCAGTTCCACGGCCCTTGCGGGTTCCATCTGGGGCGAGGGGTCCCCGCTGGTGGGCGTGGTGGTGATGATGGTCTCGTCCAGCAATCCCTGGTACGTGGCGTCGTCCAGGGCCAGCAGCTCCTTCAACATTTCTTCGTTGTTCTGGCCAAACTTTGGGCCCGGGCCCTTGATGGACATCGGCGTGTTGCTGTACTTGTAGGGCCGCCCCATCAGGAACCGGCTGCCCACGCCCCGCTCTGCCGGAAAGTCCACCCGCTCCAGGAAGCCCCGGTGCCTGTAGTGGGGGTCAAAGTGGATGTCCCGCCCCGTCAGCACCGGTCCCGACGGAATGCCCGCGCCCTGGATCAGGTGCATCAGTTCGAACTTGTCTGTGGTGGCGGTCCATTCAGCGATGATCTCGTCCAACTCGTCGTGATTCTCACGTCGGGCCAGGATGTCCCCAAATCGGGCATCGCTTGCCAGTTCATCCCTGCCCATCAGCCGGCATAGCGACTGCCATTCCTCGTCGCTGCCCACCGACAGCGTAATCCACTGGTCTTTGCCCAGCGCCGGGTAGCAGCCTTGCGGCGCCCGGTATGGATGCCGGTTGCCCATGCGGCCACCCTCTCGTCCGTTTATCTCGGCGTCCATCAGGTATTCCGACAGGAACATCACCCCGGCCTGGTACATGGCAATGTCGATCCATTGCCCCTTGCCGGTGCGATTGCGGTAGCGCAGCGCCGCCCCCAGGGCGAATATCGCGCTCCAGGTGGACAGGAAGTCCACGAAAGAGGCGCCGGCCTTGGCCGGCCCGTCGTCCAGATACCCCGTAACCCAGCAGTGGCCGTGGGTCGCCTCCTGGGTAGTGGCCTGGGCCGGATAGCCCGAGTAGGGCCCGTCGCCATGTCCGTACCCGGTGTTCGACACCAGGATGATGTCGGGCTTGATCTTCCGCAGGTTTGGGTAGTCCAGGTTCCAGCGACGCATCACCCGCGGGGTGAAGTTCTCCATCACCACGTCGCTTACCGCCACCAGTTCGCGAAACAGGTCCCGTCCCCGTTCGTCTCCCATGTCCAGCACCAGCGACTTCTTGCCCCGGTTCAGCAGGTTGTAGGTAGAGGGTTTATTCCACCACTCCTCCCCCGCCTGGTTTTCGGGGAAAGACCCGGCATAGCCGCCGGTGCGGGTAACGTCCGGCCGCCCCGGCCCCTCAATCTTTATAACCTCGGCCCCCAGGTCAGCCAGGTGGCCGCCGGCATAGGGCAATGCAAAAACGTAGGTGGAGTCCAGGATACGGATGCCTTCCAGGGGAAGTCTGGGCATGGTAGGGGTTACCTCTTATTTGCTTGTCTAATGTTTTCAGTGTAGAAAAGCGGTTGAACGAAGGACAGTTTGACCTTCCTTAACTAGATCACGTTCAACTGCCGCAACTGGGTAAACTGCCGATCGTCATACTCCAGGCCATCCACGTAAATCTCCCGGTTGTCCTGGCCGAGGGTCGGTGCAGACCGTTCCAGCCTGTACGGCGTTTCGCTCAGTTTGAAAAGCTCGGCCGGGACCTTCACCCTGCCCATTACCGGATGCTCGATTTCCCGGAAGAAGTTGCGGGACTCCAGCTGCGGGCACCCCACCAGTTCCGACGGTGTCTGCACCAACCCGAACAGCATGCGATACTCTGCGGCCTTGGGAAAAAGCTCCCACTTGCTCCGTTCCTTGATGGAATCGATAACGATCCGGTCTAGTTCCTCGCCGTTCACCGCCCGCTGGGCCCGGTCGGCAAAGCGTTCTTCCAGCATTTCCGGACACTGGAAGAACTCGGCAAGGTCTTCCCACGACGCCCCTCCGCCGGTTTGGACGATGATACACCCGTCCTGGCACGGCATCGGGTGGCCGAACATGCTGCCGCTGGCCCGCCTCCTCACCTGCGTGCCACCCATGAAAGGATACATGGTCTGGGTAGCCATCATGGTAGAAGCGATGCACTCGGTGATGGAAACGTCTATGTGCTCCCCCTGGCCGGTAAACTCGCTTCCAAACAGCGCCATGGACGTCGTGGCGGCGGCGAACAGGCCCCCCTCGTACTGGGCCTGAAAGCCGCCGTGCTTCAGGGGTTCCCGTCCCTGCACCCCGCTGATGCTCATTATCATGCCCATGGCGTAATTGACGATCTCTTCTCCCCGGTACTGGCTGTAGGGCCCTTCCTGCCCAAAGGGAGTGATGGAAGTCATAGTCAACGAGGGGTTCAACTCTGCCAGGTCCTCGTACCCCAGGCCCAGGGAGTCCAGGTACCCGGGACGCCAGGTCTCAACGATTACGTCCACCTGCGGCGCCAGTCGCTTGAGTATGCCCTGGCCCGTAACTGTTTCCAGGTTCAGCGTCGCGCCCTTCTTGTTGAGGTTCAATACCAGGTAAAAGAGGCTCTTGTCGGGGTGAGGGTCGTCGTGGAAGAAGGGCCCCATACGCCGCAAAGCTGCCCCGCCGGGGGGTTCCACTTTCAGCACCTCGGCCCCATAGTCCGCCAGCAGACGCGCGCAAAAGGACCCTGCGATATCCTCGCTCAGGTCCAGGACTTTTACTCCTTCCAGCGCGCCGGTCAACATTGTCGTTCAATTCTCCCGCTTGGCCGTGTAAGTGAGTCGGATTTTAGCCCAACCTCTGGGGTTAATCAAACGTACCTCCAGCCCACCCAGGGGGAGTCCCGTTTCGGGTGGTAGAGGGCTCATACTTGTAGGGGCAGACCCATGTTTCTGCCCTGTCATATGAATCCGCCCCGTCCTGACCCACGATACCACCTGACACGAAATGCTGCCCCCAGGATCGTCAGTGTTGCGCCATAAGCGGTAGTGGTGAATAATGGGCCGGAACAAAATTCAGCAAGGAGTTTTCCATGCGTGAGAATAGGGTGAAGCGGATAATGCGCGAGGGCGGCCTTGCCCTGGGCACCTATGTAACCTTCGCCGACCCGCAGATAGTGGAGATTATCGGCCTGGCCGGCTACGACGCTGCCTTTATAGACATGGAGCATACCGACTTTGACCTGCGCCTGGTGGGCGAAATGATCCGTGCCGCCGATCTGGCCGGGGTAACCTCCATTGTGCGGGTGCCCGACAACGACGAAAAGCTGATCCTGCGAATCCTCGACGCCGGGGCCGAGGGAATTATCGTCCCCCACGTTGACGGCCTTGAGGGGGCCAAAAGGGCGGTGGACGCGGTGCGTTACTCCCCACTCGGCCACCGGGGCGGCGCCGGCGGTACGCGAGCCGCAGGTTACGGGACCATTTCCTGGGATGACCACTGCCGCCAGTCCAACGAGCAGATTCTGCTCTCGGTCATGACCGAGGACGAGCGCGGCGTCAACGATATCGAGGCCATTGCGGCCCTGGAGGGCATCGACCTGGTCTCCATTGGTCCCACCGACTTTTCGGAATACATGGGCATCCGCGACCCCCAGAGCCCCGAACTGCGGGCCAAGCTGGAGGAACTGGCCGGCCGGATAAAGAGCATCGGCAAGGCCAAGATGCAGTTCCCCATGAATCACGCCGCCATGCCCCTGGGCCCCAGGGAATTGCAGGAACTGGGGGTCGGCTACACCCACGTGGCCCCTGCGCCCCCATCAGTGCTCCTGCGCTCACTGCGGGACCGGTTGCAGGTCATCAGGAATGAGATAGGGTAGGTCTTTCGTCGTCACTACATCGTCCGGGCTCGCGCGGGCTTAACCTGGCGCGCCCGGCCGATAGCATTGTCACCCAGAGATTATGCGTCTTCCATTTATTGTACTTGTCGGGTTCCTCTTTCTGTTGGCCGCCGCCTGCACCGCAAGCGGCCTCGCCGAACCCATAAGCCTTCCGGCCCCGTTGCCCACCGTTACCCCGGTTCCCACAGCAAGCCCGCTGCCGACAGCCACTCCGTCACCCGCTGTTACCGACCTTCCACTCGCCACGGAACTTCCTACAGCAACAAGAGAGGCGCCGGCTACTACACTCCCAACTGCTACCTCCATAGCTACGGCTATTCCAACGCCAGCCGCCACTGAGTTACCCACCGCCCAGGCCGCCCCTCCCGCCCCAGTCCTGCCCGTGACCACTCCCACGCCAGACCAGTCTCTTCCCCTGGTGACCATCGGCGATACCACCTGGTCCGTAGAGCTGGCCATAACCCCGGCCGAGCGGAGCCAGGGCCTTTCCGGGCGAGAAGTGCTGCCCCAGGGAACGGGAATGCTGTTCATATTCGAGGGAGATCAGCACCTCACTTTCTGGATGCCCGATATGAACTTCCCCCTGGACATGGTCTGGATCGATTCCGGGTGCCACGTAGTTGACGCCACCTTGAATGCGCCGGTGCCCGAACCGGGACAGGGCCTCGCCGACTTGCCCAGATTTTCCCCACAAGCCCCGGCCAGGTTCGTGCTGGAAATCAATGCGGGCGAGTTCGAGAGCGCGGGTCTTACTGGCGGCGAACTCGCCCTGTTCGGCGGCCCGCTGGAGGACCAGTACGGATGCTGATGACGCCGAATCCCGGCTGGAAAGCGTTTCATTTGAGGTCGTAAGGTACGTAAAGTTCGTAGAGGCAGACCCTTGCGTATGCCCTGGAATCACGTACGAAACGGCCTGAATTGGATCGCTGCGTCCCGGCTAATTGACGTTGCGCCTGTTTGCTTATTCGGTTAGAGTGAACCGGCTTTCAAACAAGCCCACACTACGCCCCGGCGCTTCAAGAGGATAGTACAAACATGGATATACTTGTTTCCGGCTCCCTGGCCTACGACCGAATAATGGATTTTCCCGGGCGCTTTTCCGACCATATCATGCCCGACAAAATCCACATGATTAACGTCAGCTTCACTGTCAATGGTCTGAAGGAAAACTTCGGCGGCACCGCCGGCAACATCGCCTACAGCCTCTCTCTCCTGGGAGAGAAGCCCCGCATAGTTGCCACCATCGGTTACGACTACCACCGCTATTTCGAGTGGTTTGAGCAGTGCGGCCTGTCCACCAACGACATCCGCATTGTTGATGATGAGGCCACCGCCTCCGCCTATATTACCACCGACCTCGCTGACAACCAGATAACTGGCTTCAACCCCGGCGCCATGAAGCAGCAGGCCGGCTTCGACTTCGGCCCAGTCAATCCCCGTGAGTGCCTTGCCATAGTGGCCCCCGGCAACCTCCAGGATATGGCCGAATTTACCGAGACCCACCACCGGATGGGCATATATACCATCTTCGACCCTGGTCAGTCCCTCCCTGCCTGGGCTGGCGAAGACCTGGCCAACTGCATCGCCCAGTCAAACCTGCTGGTATCCAATGACTACGAACTCGCCTTGATCAAGGAAAGGACGGGCAAGTCCACCGATGAACTGGTGGAAATCGCGGGCACCGTCGTTACCACCAAGGGAGAACACGGTACCGAGATCCTGACTCGGTTGGGCGCTATTCCCGTGCCCGTTGTTCCCACACCCGATGTCGTAGACCCCACCGGCGCCGGCGACGCCTTCCGGGGCGGCCTGATCAAGGGTCTTGTCGAAGGTGTCCCTCTCGAGCGCGCCGTTATGATGGGCACCGTCTGCTCCCACTACGCCATCAGGAAGCTCGGCACCCAGGAATACTCCTACACTCCCGAAGAATTCCGGGCCAAGCTGGTGGAGCACTTCGGCGACTAAGCCCGACGCGGTGTTGGTCCACTCCATTTGTTCGAAGCGGTAACGTAACAAAGCAAAACGTAGAAAGGGCAGGTACACAGACCTGCCCTTACCGCTTTGCCCCTTCCTGCTTTCACTATCGAAGGCTGGTATCCCAGGTGAAAGTGCGTCTCCCAATTGGGCTTTGGTTTATGGTACCTGCACTCCCGGCGGATTGACCGTGTGGGGATTGTTCACAACCTCCGGGTTCAACGTTTGCACCGAAGTGTGCCCGCAGTGCCCCAGTACCAGGTCCACTTCATGCCGCAGAATCTCCAGCATCAGTCGCACGCCGTCTGCCCCGTTCCAGGCCAGCCCCCAGAACAGGGGGCGTCCCACCAGTACGGCCCGCGCGCCCAGCGAAAGCGCCTTTATCACGTCGCTTCCCCGCCGGATGCCCGAGTCCATGTAAATCTCCGCCCGGTCCTTAACTGCCTCCACAATCTCCGGCAGCATTTCAATGGTGGACAGAGTGCCGTCCAGCTGCCGCGCCCCGTGATTGGAAACCCAGATGCCCTCTACGCCGTTCTCCACCGCCTGGTAAGCATCCTCAGCAGTCCGCACCCCCTTAAGCACAATGGGCAGCGAGGTCTGCTGCCGCAGCCACCCCAGTTCCGCCCACGTCAGGGGAACGTTCCAGGGCCGCTGGTAGTACATGGCTTCCAGCGTGTCCGGAACCAGGCCCAGACCCGCTTCCTCTCCTACGAAGTTGCCGGGGTTGAACCCCCGCGGCCTTTCCGAACCATGCCGGATGCTCCGCTCGATGGGACTGTTTATGGGGGTGTCTATCGTCAGGGCAATGGCCTTGTAACCGGCCCGCTCCGCCCGCTTCACCAGCATGGCGCTGGTCTCGTGGTCCTGGTGGTAAAGCTGGAACCACAATGGACCGCTGGAAGCCTCCGCCACCTGTTCCATGCTGAAATGGGAACCCGTAGCCAGGGTCATAAGCGTGCCGGCTGCCCCGGCGCCCCGCGCGGTGGCCAGTTCCCCATCCGGGTGCGCCATCTGGTGCCCGCCGGCCGGCGCCACCATCACCGGAAAGCTGATCTTCTCCCCCAGCACGGTGGTGGACAGGTCCCGATTGGATACGTCCTGCATAAA